>JANODW010000818.1:0-4408 GCA_031412875.1 Pirellula sp.
ATTTCAAGCGACTTTGCAACCACCAAGACCCCAGAGACCCCTCTGTCCAAACGATGCACGCAGTAAGCGCGAGCTCCCGGTGCCGACTTTTGAAATTGACGTTCCACCAGCGACATCAAGGTATGCGGTTCGCGATGTCGCGTCGGTACGGTCAGCAAGTTGGCGGGCTTGTTGACGATTGCCAAGTCATCATCATCGTACAGAAAGTCGATGGAACGGCTCGACTGCTTATTTTTCGTTTGGATCGGAGCAGCAATCGGCTGCGGCACTAGGTCTACACTGATTTGATCGCCCACCTCGACGACGAGGAATGCCTGCCGTTTGACACGGCCATTGACCGCCACGAAGCCTTCTTCGATCAAACCGGCGATCTGAGCGCGAGGTATTTTGAAAAGATTTTGGAGGACATTAGCAAGCTGCCGAGCTGGCTGAGGAATGTTCGCGGGAACAGTAGCGGTTTTTTGAGACATAGAGGGCTATTGGAATCCCTCCTCGGGGCCTATTCAAGGCTTTTTCACGATTCTCAACAAGAGTTGGCTAATATTGTCGATCCAGACTTTCAAACTATGGTTCGTTTCGACATAGCTACGGGCCAATTCAAGCCTCTGAAGCCAAATAGCGGGCCGTTGAAAACGATCGACTAGTGCGTTCGCAAGTTCCTCAGCATTGGCTCGCGGAACCAAGGTACCTAGGGAATACCTGCGTAAAAGTTCGCCGGCTCCCTGGTCGGTATTGGTCGCCAGCACCGGCACCTTGCAAGCCATCGCCTCTAACAAAACATTAGGCATTCCCTCGTATATCGATGGCAAACACAATAGATCGCACTGTTTGAGAAGCGAGAAAGGACTATGCAATTGACCATGAAAGAAGACGTTTTGTTCGATGCCCAGACTCGCTGTCAAGCTTTGCAACTCTTTTCTCAATACCCCGTCCCCGACGAGATGCAGATCGGCGTCAGGCACCACATCCGTCTTGGATGCTGCCACGTATTTTGCGAACGCTTGGATGAGGTAGCGGTGTCCCTTTTCATCGCTGAGCCGTCCAATGGAAATGATCTGCTTGCGATCGGGTCTCAAAATCGGACCTGTCCAAGTTTTCTGACTCTCGGAGTCAATCCGTTCAATGTCGATCGGACTGAGCATGACTTGGAAGTCTTGTCGCGGGATATTGTAGTATTGGGCAGCATTGTCGGCGGTTCCTGCGCCGACGCTCAGCAATACCGAGGCGTTGGCGTAGGCTTTTTGTAGGCTGCGTCTTTTGAGCGCCACCCAACGTTTTTCGGAGCGTTCCAAGTCGAATTGGGGTGGCGAAACGATGGTGGAGACACGGGGCGTCTGGGTCCGTCGGGTCGCGGGTCCGGTGATCAAAGTCATATGAAACAGCCGGTCGTAAACCACGTCGATCTTCTCGCGTTGAATCAATTCCGCGAGGTGCTTGACCTGCAAAGCATGAATGCGGCCTGGCCAATTCCATTTTGGAAACGAATTCTCCGACCAAAACGCAAATCGCTTCACGTCGCTCGGAACCTCGTCTAGCAAAACACCCGATTCGTAGAGCAGATAGAGCATGGGCTCAAATCGCTCTCGATCCAATCCCTTGAGCAAATACAGCAATTGCTTTTCGCTCCCCCCTCCATCCATCGATGATGAGCACAAGAGAACGCGAATACGTTTGTGGGACATAGACTATCCTGCCGGTAACTCATTCGAACGGGCGCACGTGTAGTCTAGTCAATAAGGGAGAATAATGCCGACTATATGTGTATCATAAGCACATCAACTCCACTGGCATAGTGTAGTTCATGGCCAGATCGACTCGCACATTGCGACACTGGTCCAAATAGAATTGCCTCGGCTCCTCCCGGGACAAACAAAGCCCCAAAAAACGATCCGAACCAACAAAGCGAATAGGGCTGACCACCCGCCTTGTAGTGGTGCCATCCTTTCCAGAATACTCCAAAACGATTACCAAATCGTCGCTCTGTTGCATCACTCGGGATATCAGGGCGGCGACTCTTTTCGTAGCGTCCCGGTCGGCGGAAACGGGCTTGGTTGCGATGGAAATCATGATCCAGACCTTTGAAACGGGTTTGCTGCATTGATGGGCTTTTGAACCTGTTTCTATTATCGAATGCGACGTGACACCTCAGGTCCGAAAAGCCACTGATTCGTGGCATTTTCCGAAAACCCCTCTCGCGGGGGTGGCTATTGCGTAATTTCCTGGGCAGTAAATGATGATTGAGTAGCGGAATCTTCTGCACGCCCATTTCCTTTGGAAAACACGTATCGTGAGCGAATCGGACGCTAGTCCTGGATCTCAGGGGAGTAGCCCCCAGCCAAAATCACTTTCTTTGAATCAAGATCATGAACCCTCACTCGTAGCCGACGAGGACGCACAGGCAGCGGACATCCATACGTCAGGGATGTTTACCAAGATTCGCGAAGCCTCGGGAACCGTTTATGGCGATATTGGAACCTCCGTCCTGTACTGCGTGATGGAGTTGACTCGCGAGACCATTCGCTTGAAACAACATCATTTGGCGCCGGACCAATTCAACACGTTGATCGCCAATGGCGGTCCCGACTTGTTGACCCGCAACGAAGCCCTTGGCAGCCTGAGTTTGATTTTTTGGGCGCTGGTGTTTCTGACCGTCAAATACGATTTGCTGATCATGCGAGCGGACAATCGCGGCGAGGGAGGCGACTTTGCTTTGTGGGGACTTCTGCGAGGCTACACGGGGAAGATTTTTGGAATTGGATTTCTCGGATTTCTGGTTGCATCGGCGGCCGGATTGCTGGCGGCCGACGGCATCATCACGCCTGCGATGAGTATGCTGGGCGCTTACGAGCCGCTTGGCGAACGTTGGGCGGTCATCGCGACATTGGTGAGCCTGTTCATCTTGTTCAAATCGCAATGGCGAGGTACGAGCAAGGTGGGTGGCCTCTTTGGATGGTTCATGCTGTTGGTATGGTTTCCGTGGATTGCGATCAAAGGGTTGCCTTGGGTGCTATCGAATCCGGACGTGTTCAGCGCGGTGAATCCGTGGTATGCGTGGAGCTTTGTGATGAATTTTCCAGCGATGGGGATGTTGGCCATTTTTGGTGTGGTGGTTTTAGCCATAACCGGTGGAGAGGCCAAGTATGCCGACATCGGACACTTCATGCGCCGCACCAACAAACACTGTTGCGATGGAATGAGTGTGGATCCGAAAGATTCGGGACGACGGCCCGTCATGTTGGCTTGGTATTACATTGTGATGCCGTGCTTGCTGATCAATTACGCAGGTCAAGTCGGGTATTTGCTGTCCAATGGAGTCCCTCCGCGGGCGAGTACATTTTTTGCGATGGCCCCTCAATTCGAGGGTGCAACGGCCGTCAATCACGCGATCAATTTGGCGGACTTGTGCATTGCCGCCTGCGCCGCTTTTATCGCTTCCCAAGCCTTGATCACCGGCATGTTTTCGATCGTTAAACAAGCTATTGCGCTGGGGTTCGCGCCGCGACAGTTGGTGAAGTACACCAGTCACGAAGCGGAGGGACAGGTCTACATCCCATCGGTGAATTGGGCCTTGTTCGCGGGGTGCGTTTTTGCAACCCTCTCGTTCCGCACAGCGAGCAATCTTGCGTCCGCCTATGGCATCGCCGTCACAGGGACGATGTGGATTACAACGGTCATGTTTGGGTACGTTGCCTTCTATCGTTGGAATTGGAAACTCGCGCCGGTTCTAACCATTTGCGTTCCAATCCTCGCGATCGACATGCTTTTCTTTGTGAGCAACTTGACCAAGTTTGCGAGCGGTGGCTACTTTCCCATCGGGATCGCTTCTGTTCTGGTGCTGATCATGGTGACATGGCAGTGGGGACGCAAACAAATGGCACAAGCATTCTACGACTTTGGGTTCCGCGAAGGGAAGAAGATCGATTGGTTGGTGATGCTGCGTGAGAAAGTCGACGAAATCCAAATCGCCATCGATGAGAATTTGCCTTTGGCGAGAACCCTCATTCAGGGCAAACGCAGATTGGTTGAAAGCGATCGGGCCGCCGTCTTTTTGTGTTCGCAACCGATTCGTACTCTTGAGGACTATACTCCGGTCACCTTGCGAGTTTTCCTAAAAAAGTACGGTGTGTTGCCCTCGCACGTAACCCTGTTTCACATCAACCAAACCTCGAGTTCCACTTTTGACAATGCGAATCGTTACGAAGTGATCAAGTTGGGCAATGACATCTACGCTGTTAATGTCACGTATGGTTATATGGAGCAGACAGATATTCGGGGTGCGCTCAAAGATCTTCAACGGCGAGGCAAGATCAACATTGCAGCCGAGCGTTGGATTGTCGAGGTAGGCGAAGAAGAAATCATCAGCCAACCCGACTTGCCCATCTTCCAATCGTTGAGGGTCGAGTTGCTG
>JANODW010000819.1:0-13585 GCA_031412875.1 Pirellula sp.
CAGCGGATGCTTTTTCGGGTGGGCGAATGCGAGGATCCTGGGTCTCAATGGCTGCAGCAATAACGAGGGCTTCGTTGAGGCACCCGTTGCGCTCCGCCTCGATCAGGATGCGACCGACGCGTGGAGCGACCGGCCATCGAGCAATCTTTCGCCCTATTTCTGTAAGGTGTCCGGCGTCGTCCACGGCGCTCAGCTCTCGCAAGACGTTCATCCCTTCGCGGACCGACTCCGGACGCGGAGGGTCGAGCCACGGCAACGATTCCACATCGTCGATACCGAGCGACTTGATGTGAACAATGGTCGAGGCTAAATCGCTGCGACGGATCTCCGGCGTTGCAAACGCGGATCGAGAAAGGTAATCCGATTCATCGAACAGGCGGATCGCAATGCCTGGCCCCAGACGTCCACAACGACCCGATCGCTGATTTGCAGACGCTTGTGAGATCGGTTCGATCGGGAGGCGTTGCACTTTGCTTTTGGCCGCAAAGCGTGAAATGCGGGCGGTGCCTGTATCGATCACGTAGCGAATCCCCGGAACCGTCAACGAGCTTTCGGCAACGTTGGTAGCTAGAATGATGCGCTGGTTGCGGTGCGATTGAAAGACGCGTTGCTGTTCCGCTTCGGTGAGGCGAGCATACAGCGGCAGCACCTCGATCGCATTCTGTTGGCCGCGAGCGGTGAGATGCCCTCGCAACTGCTTTGCTGCGTCGCGAATATCCCTCTCGGTCGCAAAGAACGCGAGAATGTCGCCCCGTCCCTCGCCCAGCAGTTCGTCGATCGCATCGCAGAATCGCTGCGTCATCGAATCGAATTCGAGGTCGATATTCGGTTGGTTTTCCCGAACGCTCATTGCACCGCGATAGCGAATCTCCACCGGGAAACTGCGTCCCTCGACCATCACAATCGGCGCGGCTCCGATCGCATCGGTGAAGTGGTTTGCATACTGCTGGGCATCGATCGTAGCACTCGTAATCACAAGCCGCAAATCCGGGCGCTGCGGCAGCAATCGCTGCAAGTAGGCCATCAAGATATCGATGTTCAGCGACCGTTCGTGCGCTTCGTCGAGAATGATGCAATCGTAAGCGTCGAGGAATCGATCCCGCTGGATCTCTGCAAGCAACACACCATCGGTCATCAATTTGATCAGGCTAGTGGGTTGGGTCTGGTCGTTGAACCGAACTTTGTACCCGACGACATGTCCACCCTTGGTATCCAACTCTTCGGCCAATCGATGGGAGATCGATCGGGCTGCGATCCGGCGCGGTTGGGTATGTCCGATCCAACCGAACCGTCCTAAGCCTGCTTCGAGACATAGTTTTGGGAGCTGCGTGCTCTTGCCCGAACCTGTTTCACCGCATAGGACCACAACTTGCCGATGCACCAAGAGGTCGATGATCTTATCGCGATATGCGACGATCGGGAGTTCCGTGTCGTACTGCAGTTGGTAGTTTGCTGAAATCCTTGCTGCGAACTGTTGGCGCGCCTGCGTAACAGCCGAGTTCCAACGCTGCAAGTCCGCATCCTTGCGGCCACCCGGGGGCAATCGATCGATACGATTCTTCTGCTCGCGCAAGCGATAATAGTGTCGCCGCAAGACGTCCTGTTGCGAAAGGGTTTCGATTTCGATAGGGTTCAGGTCCGTGGAATCCAGTGGGCCTAACGCATTCATGTCCGCTCCCAACGGATAGCGAACACACGAGCGGCCACGATAAACACCAAACCGCTAGCAGCTAAAACGGCCAATTCCATTCCGATGTCGCGCAACGGCAGTTCTCTCCAAAAGACTTTGTTGTAGCCGTCCAACGCCCACGCGTTGAAGGTCCATAGTCCAGCCGTTTGGATCGTTTCGCTCATGAGATAGCGAGGCACCATACTGCCTCCCAAAGCGCTCATTGTCAAAATCACAATCGTGGATACCCAACCCAACTGCATCCGCGACTTGCACAACGCGGCCAGCATGAGCGCAAAGCTCGATGCCGCACCCGAAGTCACAATGGTCATCGCCACGAAGCCCTCGATGTGATGTTGAAGATCGATACCGAACACAACCGCCCCCCAAAGGAACATCAACGTCATCTGAGTGAATCCGATGATGGTCAAAAACGCCCACTTGCCGAGCAAGAGTTGATCCATCGTGAGCCGGCTACAAAGCAATCGATCGAGGGTCGAATTCTCTCGCTCCTCCAACAGCGAACCACTTGCGGTGGTGGCGCTAAAGAGCAAAAACATGACCGCGATACCCGCGGCGTACATGGCAATAACAGGATTGGTTTTCTTTCCGCCAATGATATCAACCGCCGTGATGGTCGGTTGCTGCGGCACGTTCATCGCTGGCGAAGCACTGCCGGAGAAGCTGGCCAATTCAACTTGACCTGAACCACCCAAGGGCCTCTCGGGCGCTCGGGCATTCTTGGCGATTTCCGCATTGGCTGTCATCACGGCTTTTTGTACCACCGCCGTGAGCACCTGCGAAGCGACTTGATCGAACGAATCGGCGAGGACCTCGACCTGCATCCCCTCGCGTTTCAGCGGATCGCCATTCGGTTTCACAAAGATGACCGCTGCCGAAACCATACCGCGACGGACGAGATCTTCCGCCGAGTCACGCGTGACCGAAAGGACGCGCTCCGAACCACCGCTGGTCGGCGACTGCCCTTCGGAGAGACGAAGCGACTTTTGCTCTTGAAGCAATGCAACGGTTCGATTCGAAATCTCAGACGGCCATTCATTGCTGATGACCACCTTGATCTTCGGCGTTGAACTCGAGGAGTCACGCGACCCAAAGATCAGCGCGAATATGCTAAAAAAAACCATCGGGACGATAAACGTCAGCAATAGCTCTGATCGATTGTTTCGGAGGCGTCGCCAACTGGTTTGGATAACCGTCCAGATCATGATGATGCCGTGCCCCTGCTGGCGGTGGTGGTGTTGGCGGTGGTATGGAAGTTCACTCGCGAAGCTCCTTGCCCGTCAAATGCAAAAAGACATGGTGCAGATTCGGTTGATGCACTTCCAAATCCAAGATAGTACCGCCGACGCGCTGGATGCGATCGAGGATCAGCGGCAATTCTTCAACAACATTGTCCACAAAACACACAAATCGATTGCGAGCAGAATTCCATTCCATCCCAGGTGGGGCTGCGACGAAAATCCCTTCCGCCTCGATGGCCACTTCCCGGCGTGCACCAATCGTGTTTGCAATCAGCTCTTCGATCGGTCCGTCGGCGACGACCTTGCCATGGTCGACGATGACAATGCGGTCGCTTCGTGTCTCCGCTTCGTCGAGATGATGGGTGGTTAGCACGATGCTGGTCCCTTGTTGGCTCAACTCATCGAGCATATCGAAGATACGCTGTCGGCTTTGTGGATCCACCCCAACGGTCGGTTCATCCAAAAGCAACACCTGCGGCCGGTGCAATACACCACAAGCGATGTTGACGCGACGTTTCATCCCACCGGAAAAGTGGCTGGTAAGTTCGTTGGCCCGGTCCTCCAAGCCTATCCATTTCAAAGCCCAAGCCACCCGCTCCCGAAGCTGTCGTGAACGAAGCCCATGAAGCTGACCAAAACACTGCAAATTTTCTTTGGCGGTCAAATCGGTGTAGATCGCAAGGTCTTGCGGGACGACTCCCAGTTGCTGAAGGACCTCCGGCTCTCGAATCGAATGGCCAAACAACAGAACTTGGCCGTCATCGGGGCGAACGCGGCCGCACATCGAACGGATCAAAGTGGTCTTGCCGGCTCCATTGGGTCCCAACAGAGCGAGCCTTTCGCCCGGGGCGACGGAGAACGAAGCGCCGCTCAACGCTTGATTATTCCCGTACTTTTTCCAAAGATTAACTACTTCGAGCGCGCGAAGGGTACTGTTTTTCGAGGCGGCTTTAGGAAGAGCTAGCAAAGAGTTTGAGGAGTTTGAACCAAGCACGTTTTGGGAATCTCATCTTGTCGCGTCGAAGCACTAGCTCGGGAGATCGCCATTATAGGCTTCAAGGAGGGAAAGCAAATGCTGCCGGTCTCATGAATCTGGGTTCAATGTACGAATTACGCAAATTCACGTCTATACTGCAATGTTCAACGGTCGGACATCGTTTTCCACCCTTTTTTCGGATCCCAATCGACGGTTATGCCACATTACCCCACGTTATACCAATTCAACATTCGGGTTTATTTGAATGGTTTGTCGCAGCGATTGGGACGCCAAGCGACGCTGGATGATCTTCCGGCGGGGTTGATTGCGGACTGGGCCGAGAAGGGATTTGAGTGGATTTGGCTTCTGGGTGTTTGGCAGACAGGCCAAGCGGCTCGCACCATTTCTCGGCAAGACGCGGCGTTGCGTGGGGAGTTGCAACGGACGCTTCCCGATTTGGTTGATGACGATATTGCCGGTTCGTGTTTTGCCGTTCAAGACTATAGCGTGAGTTCCGATTTGGGAGGGAACGCGAGTTTGGCTAGATTGCGGGAACGGATGAAGCGGGATGGTTTGCGGTTAATGCTCGACTTTGTCCCCAATCACATGGCGCCGGACCATCGATGGTTGGAGGAGCATCCGGACTATTTTGTGTTTGGCACGGAGGAGGAACTTCGAACGCAGCCACAAAACTATCGGCGGGTCGCGACGGCGACTTGCGAACGGATCATCGCTTTGGGACGGGATCCGCATTTTTCAGGGTGGTCCGATACGCTTCAGCTTAACTATGGCAACCTCGCGCTTCAGCACGCCATGCTGGAGGAGTTGCAACGCATTGCGCAATTTTGCGATGGTGTTCGTTGCGACATGGCGATGTTGCTATTGCCGACGGTATTCAAACGCACTTGGGGCATTGAGACCCAACCGTTTTGGCCCAATGCGATTCGCGTCGTGCGCGATCGTCATCCATCGTTCCTATTCATGGCCGAAGTCTATTGGGATCTGGAGTGGGAGTTGCAGCAGCAGGGTTTTGATTACTGCTATGACAAGCGGCTTTACGACCGGCTGCGCGACGGGCTGGCTGGGCAAGTCCGTTGGCATATGATCGCAGATCTCTCATTCCAAAGCCGATTGGTACGTTTTTTAGAGAACCACGATGAGGCGAGAGCAGCGGAAGTGTTTCCGATCGAGAAGCATCGCGCCGCAGCGGTGTTAACTTACTTATCACCGGGCCTGCGATTCTTTCATCACGGGCAGCTCGAAGGTCATCGTCATCGCATATCGCCGCATGCGATCCGTGGACCGGTCGAACATCCGAATGGGGACATCCAAACTTTTTACGCTCGGTTGTTGAACGTCCTGCGGCATCCGTCGCTCAAGGAGGGCGGCTGGCAGTTGCTCGATGCGAATGGAACAATGGAGGGGGATCGAACACACGAAAACATCATTGCATACCAGTGGACCCAAGCGAGCGGATCGCAGTTGCTAGTGGTGGTAAACTATTCCGCGTACCCAAGCCGAGCGAGGATCCCTATTGCACACGACCGTTTCCTCAAACTGTCGATGAGCAGAGTGGAGCTCACCGAGGGACTGCAGCAGGATCGGGGCACAATAGAAGAGCAAGCGGACGGGTTGCGATTCGATTTGCTCCCCTGGGAAATCTGTATCCTAACGATGGAAACGTCGCAAAAAACTTTAGCGGAACGACGCAAGCCGTCCGGTCAGGACCTGTAGAGAATCACTGCGATCACAGGAATACCGGCGGTGTCGCTTTGCTGCTTTCGGTTGATGCCGATTCTGCCGTCTAACAGACTTTCATCCGCGTTCCTCATCGATTTTTCTTAGGTTGGACGGTGGGAGTCGCTTTCGGCAAAAGCGACCTACGGGAGCGATCAACGCTTTGGCAAGGATCCACCACGCTTGCTGTGACCAAGGTTGCAGCGCGACGTACCTCGTGGCGGGCCCGATGGCTGCCTTCGACTCGCCGCATTGAAGATAGTCGGCGGCCCAACGACGATACGTCCGCGCTCGCCATCTTCGCAATCCGCTCCGGCCCAGCAAATCTCCAAACTTCTCCACCACGCGAAGCATATTGCTGCAATCGCGATCAATATTCGTGCGTGAAAGCGAACCCGGCACTAATACCAATGTCGTCGTTGGATGGCTCAGATAGTAAACCGGGATTCGCATTACAAGCCTCACCCACAGCTCACGATCTTCCGCCGGCTCATACCCGCACTGGAATGGCTCCAAGCCTAACGCGAGACGATCTACCATCACCGAACTCGTAATCAAACAGCATGCGGTATCGAATGCGTCAGGCCCCTCCATCTCAAGCACTTGATCCCATTTAGGTGAGCACCCAATGCGTTGCGACATGACTTTTCTTGTTGCCCCAGGTTCCTCAGACATGCAAACACTTGCACACAGCCCAACCCTCGACTCTTTTTGAAAAACAGCGGACTGCAATTCCAACTTATTCGTTTCCCAATAGTCGTCGGCATCGAGAAACGCAATATGCGAACCGGTCGCTTTCGCAACGCCGGTGTTCCTCGCTGCCGCGGCACCTTGGTTCGTTTGCCGAATCCAAATCACGCGGTCTTTGAAGCGAGACTGCACATACGAAAGGTCGTCGGAACTCCCATCGTCGACGACGATGACTTCGTAAGCCGATTCGGATTGAGCCAAAACCGTTTCCAGCGCCCGCGTTAGGGTTAGCGAAGCATTGTACGCCGGGATAACGACGCTGATCTTGGGTCTTGGCACCGGCCGCTCCTGGGAGGTCCTCCCGCTTTCACTGCCTCGCAATGGCAACTTCGATCCCCAACTCGGCGGCTGCGATCGCTTTGGCTTGCATGGCGATCTCGGCTTCGGCGGCGCTGTTGGCGTACGCAACTTGGATGTGATTGGCGGGATGACGAGCCATCATCTGGTCCCGTGTCACCCCATGGATTACCGCGTGCATAATGGGCCACTGGGGTGTGGTCGCATTCCATCGACGTTCCGTTTCCGCTCGTGGAAGCGCGATGGCCGAGGCGCGACCCAGGTCCATTTTCAGTCGACCGTCGGCGATGAAAATACGGGACCAAACGACTTCACCGGGCTTGGAGATGCCTCGTATAGTGCTGCCGCCGGATGGGAAATACATGGCCGGTTGTCGGAACCCTTCTGCTTCCGCCCAGCCCTTGGCGAAATGCGATGCGGGTACCGCACCGCTGATCTCTAACACCCAGACCTCGTCGTTTACCGTTCCCGACGCGTCTCGATCCGACCAGCGCAGATCGTGAAGCGTATTCTCAACAGGTTGACCCAGCATCCGATGGATCCGTTCGGTAAGCAGCCCATCCAACCCCGCGCATTCGTCGACTTCATTGAAATGAATCAACGGGCGGTTCGGATACAGTTCCCTCGAACCATCGCGTGACAGGACAGGCGGACGGACCGAGTCGTTGAGCATCCCCTCGACGAGGTCGCTGGCCGGCAGTAGGTCCTTTAACCCTTGCTGGTACTGAATCCCAATCGCATCGCAGCCAAAGTCATCCGCGATTCGCAATGCAGCTACATACATTCGGCATTGGTCTAGGATTTGAGCGTCCGTCAAATCCGACGCATGGCTGGTGCCGGTATGAAAAATCATGCCGTGCGTGTCTAGCCAATGGCGGACCTGTTGCGCTTCGGTATCGCTGACTTGGAGTGTTTCATAATAAAGAGCCGATTGACTGAGCCTTTCCTTGAACACACCGAGCGGGTTGAGCAATGCATCGGGAATGATGGCGTTGAACATCCCCATGCACCCTTCGTCGAAAACGCCCAGGATCGCTTTGTCTTTCTTTAAGGTCGCGGCAATTTGTTTACCGACCGTTTGCGCTTGAGGGTCGCATTGGTGTGCTTGGAGGGGCTTGACGTGCGATGTGTCGTGAGTGACCTTGCCTGTTGCCAGCCACGTCTTTAGCTTATCGAGAAACGCGGTATCGGCAAAGGTTTCGCTCCAGAGGCTGCTGTACTGGATGCCGGCCTTGGTCAATGAGCCGTTGAGGTTCAGCAATCCGACCAGACCGGGCCATTGTCCGGACCAGTTGGCCACGGTCAGGATAGGGCCCCTGTGGGTCATGAGTCCGGCGAGAACGTGATGCGAGTATTGCCAAACGGCTTCGGCCACGATGAGCGGCGCGTGCGGGTCGATCGTTTTGAACACCTCGATTCCCTGCCGTTGCGATCTGATGAATCCATGCCCCCGAGCATCATCAAAACCATGACCACGTATGACTTGGTGACCGAAACGCTCGATCGCAGCAGTGAGTTGCTGTTCCATTTGATGTTGGGCTGGCCAACATACACGGTTAGCGGAATCGCGAAGATCGCCGGAAGCGACCAGGGTGATCGTGGATTTTTTTGCGTCGGTCATGTGGCTATGGGAAGGTTCGCGGTACGGGCCGCCAAGCGGCGGTAATTTTCATAAAGGGGATTGTAGAGGGCTGTGCGTTGCGGTCGAGCCCGCACCGTATCTTGTTTGCCGTTTCGAGCACTTGCCATGGCGGTCGCAGCCTCGACGACGCTCTGAAATCCGCTGACCTGCGGCCCCGCCGCGATCATTCCCAGGACTGCGGCGCCGACCGCAGGTCCCTGCGTGGAGGGATGGATTTCAATATCCAAGCCGAGAACATCCGCATAGACCTCGACGATCGTTCGGTTGTGGTGTGGCAATCCGCCCGTGGCGACCAACCTATCGATGGCGACCCCACCATCGCGAAGCAGTTCGACAATCCATCGCAGTCCGAACGCAGACGCTTCCATGAGAGCCAAGTACAAGTGGTGCGGACCATGTTCCAGCCCCAAACCAACAAAGGCGCCCCGAAGGCTGCCGTCCATCAGCGGCGTTCGACAACCGTTCATCCAATCGAGACACTGCACCCCGTCCGCACCGGGAGGCAAGCTCTTGGCATCGCTTGCGATCGCATCAAAGGATTCCAAACCAAGCAACCGTCGCAGCCACGCGAACGCATCCCCCACCGCTGCTTGTCCGGTTTCATAGCCATACATGTTTGGCAAGATACCTCCATCGACGATTCCAGCAACGCCTGGCACTTCGGAGAGTACGGTGGAATTGAGCATATGGCAACTGCTTGTCCCCAACACCATGACCAAGGTTCCGGGCTGAGCCGCCCCGACCCCGGGAACAGCCGCATGCGCATCGATGATCGCAGCGGATACCGGCGTCCCCGCTCGCAGTCCCAGCCGATCGGCCATCGAGGAGACCAGCAGACCTGCGCACTGGCCTGGCGATCGCAGGATACCCGGCATGCACTCCGCCGCGGCTCGAGCAAGCTCGGGATGGACAGCGTTCAAGAAGTCATGGGAGGGATAGCCGTCCGCCGCAGACCACATCGCTTTGTAACCCGCTTGGCAAGTGGATCGAGTGAGCGTTTCGGCAGGACCTCCAACGAGTTGCCAAACGAACCAGTCCCCCGCTTCCAACCAAACTTCAGCGGCTGCGGCCACATGCGGCGCATGCTCGATGGTTTCCAGCATTTTCGGAAAGAACCATTCCAATCCAATCGCGCCTCCGTATCTTTTAAGAAAGGATTCTTTGCGCTGGACCGCGATGCGATTGAGGCGTTCGGTTTGCTGGAGTGCGCCATGATGCTTCCATAGTTTCGGCCAAGCCAAAGGAACGGCTCGGAAGGTCTCGAGTTCACACAGCGGCCTTCCCTCGCGATTGGTAGGAAGCATGGTGCAGCTAGTAAAGTCGACACCGATGCCGACAATGTCTTGGGGCTCGCATCCAGCCAAAGCGATCGCATCGCGCGTGGCTTGGGCCGCCGATTCGATCCAATCGTTTGGAGATTGGAGCGCATACCGGGTCGGCAAGGGCGCGTTGGTTCCTGGAAGCCGGTCGATGATCTGTCCATGACGATAGTCGTTTGACGCAATCGCTCTCTGTGTGCCCGTTGTGTCCACAAGAATTGCACGAACGGATTCCGTGCCAAAATCGAGTCCGAGTGAAATAGGAGATGGCATGGTAAGTTAGCGATGGGAGGAACGAAAAAGGGACGCGTCGGTCCCTCTTGCGGAGAGTGACGGATTACAAAATCATAGCCGACACACGGCAAGTGGGTTCATGTGGGATTGCGGTATCCCAGCAGTGGATTGGGGCACCCGAGCAGCGGTTCGTCCATGGCTCGCAGATCGGTTGTCGGCAAGCCATCGGGATACGACGCGCGCGTCAAGCCGATGGCTGCTTCCGCAATTTGAAGGTGTTGGTTTTTGGTGGTCTGATAAAACAGGTTGGCAGACTTTGGGAGCTTTGGGCTACCGTGAAGGGGTTTGTCGGAGATACATAGCAACGATGCAGAAGGGATGCGATACCGAAACCCGTTGGCTGCGACGGTGGCGGATTCCATATCCACCCCGATACTGCGGCTGGCTTTCAGATCGATCATTTTGCGGCTGATGGCAAGTTCCCAATTGCGGTCGGCAGTCGTGTAAACCACTCCCATGCGATACGGAAGCCCTCGTTCCTCCAAGACTCTGGCCAGATTTCGATTCAGCAAAAAACTGGGCGTCACCGGGACCGAACGGGGCAGGGCGTCGTCGAGTACCAAATCGTCCCGCATGTAGCTGGTGGCGAGCACAAAGTCTCCGATTTCCTGGTGATTTCGTATGCCTGCGCAATGCCCAACCATCAGCATCGCGTCGGGCCTCAGGACCGCCAAGTGATCGGTAAAGTTCTTTGCATTCGATGGCCCGACGCCGATGTTCACGATGGTCACACCATTGTTGTCCGCTTCGGGCGAATGCAATGTAGGCATTTGAACATCCGGCCGTATCGAGCGAATGGATTGCGGGTGCATCGTCTGAAAAGCGTCCATGTGCATTTGGTAGTTCGTCAATAGCACGTAGCGCTGGAAGTCTTCCGCTCGGGTCCCGGTGTAATGTTCAAGGCGCTCCAGCGAAAGCTCGACCCGTTCGGGACCGAAAAGAAAAACCTTCTTAAGTGTCTGATCAAAATTGGACTCGTCGATCGCGGTCAACAGCGATGGCGAATGCAAATCGATCCGCAACTGCGATGGAGTGATCTCGATCTCCGCACCGCGCTGGGCCAATTTCAGCAGTTCGCGGCGAAGGTACCACCGATACGCGGTCGGGCGAGCAATCTTGCCGGATATGGTTGGGTTGTGTTTGGACCAATGCCTCACGACCGTGACCTTGGAATAATGCCCCGCGGCGTAGTGCTCCTCCATCCTGCGACACGCGTCATCGATTGCAACCGCAAGACCATCGGGTGTGGATGGCGAGATTCTAAAGCTTTCAGTCATTTTTTTGCTCGGTTGCTGTCGCTTGGAAAACTTTATCCAGCCACGCGTAGGCTGCTTCTCGTTCGGATCTGGGGAACTCATGCGCGGCATCGGGCGTCGAGAGTTTCAATCGCGGCGCGCCGTCCTTCGTCGCATTGGCATCGACGAATAGTTGGTAAACACCGTCCGCCTTCTCAAACACTTTGCGCACCCCTACGACATCGAAATTGCTGTCGTGAATAGGCGAACAGGAGTAGACCCCGCGAGGTGCAATGGCCGCAATGACTTCATAAAAGTCGAAGGGGACTTTGTCGGGATGATTCTCGTACAAAGAGCGTATGCGAGGCATGTACCGATCGCTCGACCAGCCCATGAGGTTGCCACGGTAGTAGTCATGAAACGGAGTGAATCCGCAACTGGTTACCACCGCTTGGATCCGCTCGTCGAACACCGCAGTGAACAGTGCATTGTGGCCTCCGAGCGAATGGCCAATGGCACCTATCCGAGAAGCGTCTACTTCGGGCAATGAAGCCAGCAGATCGATGCCTCGTATGTTGTTCCATATGGCTTTCATCGAACCGCTGGCATAGGGCGATCCGCGACGATTGAAATCGTAGTCGTAGTCACCGAAGGAGGGATAGTCGGGGACCAAACAGACAAACCCTCGTTCCGCCAGTTCCTGGGCGTAGTGCAGCGATTCCAGACCACCTAGTCCGGCCGGCTCATCCTTGCCAATCTTTGTCGTCTGATGCAAACATAACATTGCCGCCTTTTTGTTTCCCCCGGTGGCTGTATGGGGCATAAGCAACCATGCAGGCACTCGGTCGCCGGCTTCGGGCCTGTAATAGATCTTCTTGCGGCTAACGTTTGCAAGATGCACATCGGAAACCACTTGCAGATCCAGTGGGACTGCTTCCGATGCGTTCGGAAGAGGTCCCATGACTCGCTGCATGTTGGATCGAATCTGCGAAACGCGTTCCGCCCAATCCGCTTTTGTTTTCACAGGCCTTTCCATCCCAGCAGCATCGCGCACGACAAGCAACTGCGAGTGATCGTCTGCGATCAGCGTGCCGAGCATCATGCCGACGATGATGCCTATCAGCCTACCGAACATCGACATCCAAATCGCAAGGACGCTCCAATGCCTCGGTCGGGGTTGGTTTATTGCGATCTGCATTGCGATCCTCGTGGAAAGAGCGGGTTGATTGGACATCCGCAATCGTGGCCTACCAGCAGTAGTTTGGGACCATTGTCCCGAACGAACAAACGGACGGAACAATGGTCCCATCCTACGGTAATAATGATCCTGCCGCTCACCTAAACTTGGTTCCGTGCATCATCCAACGATTCGTCAACGATTAGTTGTTGTTCCCTAGTTCTCGGAATTGCTTCCAAGTGATGACTTGGACACGTTGGTCTTTTAGGAAAGTTCGCATCGCGGGATCGGTAAAAAGGGCGCGATCTTGATCGCGACGCACAGAGCTGTCCGAGATCGCTCGCAGCTCGTCGTTGTCGTAGCCGCAGTGAACGATCAGTTGCGTCACGCCGGGACCTATTTTCGCAAGCTCATCGTAATAGAGCTTTTTCCGCTGCTCGGGAATATTGCCACCGTAAAACTGGAGCAAGTTGTCCAACCGCGGTAGATTGCGTTCCTTTAGCTTTGACAGGGACTTCTCGAATTGTGCGGCTAGCGCCACGTACTCTTTCTCCATCCCCGGCGGCATTCGCTTGAAGAACAAAACGGGCAAGTTGTATTCGACTGCCAAATCGACGTAGACATCGACCAGATCGGGTCTGCAAAGCACTGCCCCCATATGGGTATCGAGATGGCTCAAGGGGACGCCGAACTCCAGCGCCCTATCGATCTGGGCCTTGAGTTCGATTTTGACTTCGTCGGCCTTAGCATGCATCGCAACTTGACCGACGTTGTCCCATAGGCATCCCGTTGGGTCCACTAAACTGGCTACGCGATCTCGGGACGCAACGGGCCCCCAACGGTACGTGTCCCATTCTGCGTTGAGGGTCAAATGGATTCCATAGTCGTACTGCGGATGCGCTTTTGCATAGACGGCAAACTCTTTAAACCAAGGGCACGGCACCATGATGCTGGCGGATGAAACGATGCCGCTTTCAAGCCCCGCCTGGGTGGCCATGTTCACCGAATGGGACATCCCCGCGTCATCAGCATGCACGATCAAATAGCGTCCTTGATCTTGCGCGGATGCCGATAGGGAAACGAGCACCAATATCAAATGACAAAGTGGTATGCTACGGAGATCCAATAGCGGCATGGGGAACTCTTTTCTGGATGCGATCGGTTAAGTGGGCTTCGTCGGATGCACTATGATACTTTGCAGGTAGCCCAGTCGACTATGGGGCCCAC
>JANODW010000820.1:0-1973 GCA_031412875.1 Pirellula sp.
GCACGTTGGATGTTCCCGTTTCAGCCCACATGTAAACCACTTGAAAAATCCGAGTTTCTGCCGATAGTAGAGCAATCAACGCACTGAATCATAAGACGGATCCCACATGCAACATAAGCGGACGATAAACTCGAAGCAACTGACCATTCTAATGGTTGTTTTGATTGGCGGGCCGATCGGATGCGGATTGCTGTTGTCGTTTTTCACTCCCAAGATGCCCGAACCCAGCTTGCCTGCTTTGGTCAAATTGGATGCGATTTGGATTCCGCCCGATGAGAGTGCGGAAGCTCGGCGGCTTGTTCCGTGCATCACGGTCAAGAATCCAACGAAATCGGCCTGGCGGAATGTGTCGATCGGATTGAACTCGCAGTTCTATGCACAAAAGCCTAAGGGCATTCCTGCTGGGGAGACGATTTCGGTGCCGTTGGAAGTGTTTGTGGCGAGGACGGGGAGTGTGACGTTTCCTGGTGGGAATCGCGAGGTCAAGGTCGTTACGGTTTTTGCGCAGGTCGAATCGGGGGCACGCGCGGTGAGCGAGCATAAAATGCCAGCTATCATCGCGGTTCGCAAGGATGCCGACGGCAGCGATGCGGGATGGATTGCGGGCGACTGAGAAACGGGTTCATCCAAACGGTTCGCAGGCTCGAACGGTTAGGCTTTGGGCCGTCGAAGGCGTTGCATGAGGAATGCCGACAGGGCGAAGATCAGAATGCCGACACCGCCGGTGACAAGCGCTCCGATCATGGTAGGGAGCCTGGACGCGAGATACCGTTTGACTCGGAAAAGGTCGGGTGGCTTGGGGTCCGAGAGGCCTTCTTCGAGCATGACATTCCAATAATCCCAAGTGTCCGAAGGTGCGCTTTTCAATGCGTTTTCCCTTACTCCGGCGATGAATTCCTCTTCGGTACGATTGAGATCCATTCCGGCTTGGGTGACTTGCGAGATGGTTTCGTAGCGTTCGTAGAGCAGGCTTCCCCCGTAGGCCAGACCAAGGAGTCCAACAAGAAATCCGAGTGCTGCGACCGGTCCTAGCAATTTCCAGGAGTTGGTCGCTTTGGATTCTTTTTTTACAGGAGTTGTGATCGCGAAAGGAGTTAGCTTGCGGATGGTGGGTACGTCGATCGCTTTTCCGCATTCGGGGCATGGTAAGGTCATGCCGGCTTGGCTTCGATTGACGGGGATTTTCGCCCCGCAAAGGCAGGGCAAGAGGAACTGGGACATGGAATGCGCTTTGAAAGAAATGGGTGGATTAGGATGGGAAGCGATGGTTACGCAACCGAGCGTGGGTCGGCTCATTTTCGGCACGCTGATTGTCGGTTGACAGAATCTATCGTTTAGGCGACTAGACCTAGCGAGGAAGCTAGTTAGAATAACGGGGCACGCAAAGGTGCTGCAAAACGCAGTGACTTTGAGGGCAATAGTTGATTCTTTGAGAGTTAGCTAGTGTCCAGCTCGATTTGATTGAACCCTGAACTTTCCAGACCGGAATAGTAAAGAGCCTAGCATCCTCGACTGATTCTTTCGCGTCAAGTAAAGCCACCGACCTAAAGTTCTTGCTTCGGTTGGTCAAAATACAATGAACACGACCGACGAACAGCGACGCATGCGGGCAAGCAGAGGGCCAATTGGATGAGTTTGCGCGTCAAGGAAGGTTCGAGTCGGTCGTGTTCCCCCAAGCAATAAATATTTCCGCAATTGCGTGGCTCCCGCGCACTTTAACGCATTTGGTTAAATACACTGGAGTTCCGCTGCCATTATCCCGGCACGGTGGATTTGCAAGGTCGCAAGCGATCTCATGTCGTGAAGCCATGGTAGGCTCTCGTTATTCGTAAAAATTTACCATTTATGTTCGGAGTCCCGTCTGTAATCAGTTAGGTGCTACACTTCCTCTGCCTCGCTCTAGCAAGGTACTAGGAAACGAAGACGATGAGTTCTCTGGGTTATTCGTTCAACCAAAGGTTGTGCGGGTTTGT
>JANODW010000821.1:0-6691 GCA_031412875.1 Pirellula sp.
CCAGCCCTGGTTGCAATCCGAGATCCGCATGCGCGACGATGCCGCTTCGTCGGTGCGAGGGCATGTTCCTTTTCGGACTGCTTGTGTGTGTTGTCCATGCGAATGCTCTGCAGGGCCAAAGCGGTGACGAAGCGAACGTGACGGTTTCCCTGCTGAGCGGTGCTCCATCGATGGGCCCGCTTGTTTCTGCCGACTCGGACAAAGTCATTTTGGAGACCAAGAATGGACCCTCCGAAAAAAAATCGAGCGACATTGGAAAAGTGGTATTTCCGAATAAGCCAAAACAGCAGACCGGGCCGGTTGAGTTGACGATGTTGGATGGCTCCAAGGCTTTCGGCGATCGGTTGGTCGGCAAGGGAAGCATCGGCTGGCGTCTGCGAGAATTGGGAGAAAAGGGATCGCCACAAAACAACCCAACGCCCCAAACGGCAGGCCAAGAAAAAGAACTAGCGATTATCCCAAAGACCCTCAAGGCAGCGCGTCTCAAGGCCATCGGCCCCGAGTTGCTCAGCGCATGGCAAAGCGCTATCCAGGAAACAAAAAACTCCGATGCCGTCATCGTCCTACGGCCCGGAAACAATCTCGACCGGATCAACGGAGTGATCGTCCAAGTGCAAGAAGCGAGTGTTTCGTTTGATTTGGATGGGCAACAAATCGACATACCCATCGACAAACTGATTGGACTGGTCTGGTTCCAACGAGAGCTGGAGCGGGTCAAACCGACGATCGAGATCGTAACGACCAACCAATCGGTCTGGATGGCAGAATCCTTTTCGATCGATTCCAAGACGAAAGTTCTGGAGCTTCGCACGCAACTCGGGCAAACGGTCTCCATTCCCCGCACGGAGCTCTCGAGCATCAACTACTCGACCGCCAACATTCGATGGCTATCGGAATTGGAGCCCCTCGAGTCCATCGCGGAAAAACAAATCGAATTGAGAACCCCCGTTGCGGCGCTCGAACGCGCGTTCCTTCCACGATTCGCAATCAACGGTTCTGCACCTAGCCCCAGCGCGCTGCCCGGCGACAAAGACCTGTATTTTCCAGGCCCAGGGCATTATGTGTTTCGGATGCCGCCAGGATTCTCTTCCCTCCAATGCCGCGTCGAACGGACCAGCAACGGCCCACAGCGAACCGATTTGCTCGTCGAAGTTTGGCAGGATGATGAAAAGGTTTCGCAATTCCCTCTCGCTTATGATGCAGACTACCTCGATCTCGACGTCGCATTGAAATCGGAAAAAAAGACCAAGCTGGCAGTCGTCTGCAACTCCAAGCTCTTGATGGGAACAGAAGTGACATGGAAGCAGCCGAGGCTCAAAAGATGATGCATTCGCGGACAAGCTCCGATTTTGTTTTCGCACAAGGATCCCAACCCGATGGGCCAATACGCCGATGGGGAACTGCTGTTTCCCTACGTGTGATGGTCTCGCTATCGATCGTTCTGGGGATCGCGACCACGCCGATGCATGCAAGGTGCGCTGCACAGGAAACCAATCCAAAACCCGAAACGGCCCCGGTCCCGAACGACGCGGTCTTAGTAGCGCAAAAGCAACGCATCGAATCGATGCGCCGCGCATCGAACGCCACCGTCGCGGTTTATGGTACCGATGGACAAGGGGGCGGCAGCGGCGTCTGCATTTCGCCCGATGGCTATGTGCTTACCAATTTTCACGTTTCGAGCCCATTCGGACATCGCATGCGATGTGGGCTCAACGATGGAAAAATGGTGGATGCAGTCGTTGCTGGTAGCGACCCGACCGGCGATTTGGCCGTTTTGAAAATGGTGGGACGGACCGATTTTCCCGTCGCTTCGATCGGCGACAGCGATACCGTTCGCATTGGACAATGGTGCTTCGCGGCCGGCAACCCATTTGTGCTTGCCACCAACCTGCAACCGACGGTCACCTATGGGTTGATCAGCGGTGTGCGCAGGTACCAGTACCCCAGCGGCACTATCCTCGAATACAGCGATTGCATTCAGACCGATGCGGCCATCAATCCAGGCAACTCGGGCGGTCCCTTGTTTAACATGCGAGGAGAGCTGATCGGTATCAATGGCAGGTGCTCCTTTGAGAAAAGAGGGCGAGTGAATGTCGGTGTCGGGTATGCCATTTCTATCAAACAAGCGATGAATTTCTATTATCAATTGAGGTCCGGCCGCGTCGTCGATCATGCCACGTTGGGATTCACTGTGACGACCGAGAACAATGGCAAAGTGGCCGTCTCCAATATCCTCGAAAGCAGCGATGCTTACCGCCGAGGTATCCGATACGGGGATGAGATCCTGCGACTGGGGGACCGCGATGTTTCCACCACCAACCAACTTAAAAACATCCTCGGCATTTTTCCCGACCAATGGCGTGTTCCTATTCGGTATCGAAATGAAACCGGTGTCGTGGAAACTTATATCCGGCTCCAAAATCTGCACTTGGCCAGCGAACTCGAGGAGATCATCAAAGGCGAAGCGCCCGAAAAGCAACCGCCCCGCAAACCACCCGGTGGCAAAGACCCGCTGCCCGATGAAAGCAAAAAAGCCGACCCATCGAAACCTGTGCCCCCAGCAAAAAAAGATGCCGTCGATGAAATGATCGTAGAGAAACGAGGCTACTCGAACTACTACTTCAACCGATTGGAATTGGATCGCATCTTGGCGTCGCAAACTGCTCAGGGCAATTGGAAGGGGAGTCTCGATTCCTGGAAAGTCACCGGCGAAGTCCCCGGCGAAAATTTGAGCGTCGAAATGCTGCTGTCCGACGAGAACCTCACGCTGCGACTGGGTGACAAATCCGAAACCTTGCATCCTACTCAAGGCTGGCCCAAGGCGATCAAGCAGCGATCGTCGACGGGGATCGCGATGGGGATGCGAATGTGGCAACAATGGCATCGAATCGGACCTCGCCTAATGGGCGAAGCGGTATATCTTGGCAGGAACCCAGTCGTCGGCCGAGACGCTTTGCTCGACGTCACGCGCGTCACGGTCAGCGACTTTGACATCCTTGTTTACACCTCGCCTGAAAACGGATGGATCGAAGTCATCGAGGTGTTTGCGGACAAGCAAACCGACCCGGTCGAACTCTTCTTTGAAAAATACGAGACGGTGGATGGACGTGCCAACCCCAGCACCATCCGTTTGGCCTATGGGCTAGAAACACAATTTGTAGTCGCGATCAAACAGTTGCAAAAAGTAGAAGTCCCGACCGGAGCGGGTCTGTGATGCGAATCATTCCCGCCTTGATTCTTTCGGTTGCATGGATGGCCGCCCCCTGGACGGTAGGCTCTTTCGAATCGACCGCGAAATGCCATGCATGCGATCCGGCCTGCTGTCCATTGTGCGATCCGGAGCTGGATCCAGATCGCGATCCGATTCTGTCGATCAATAACGAAGCGCTCATTGCGACCAGCCAAGAAAAGGTGGTCAAACTCTACGGTGCCGGGGGAGCCAAGGGCCTGGAGAGTTACCAAAGCGGCATCATCATCGACAATTCCGGCCATATCCTGACGAGTTGGAGCACGGTTCTGGATGTGACCAAGGTGCGCGTCGTTACCTTTGATGGCCGGCGATTGGACGCCACGATGGTCGGCATGGACCCTCAAAACGAACTCGCTGTGCTCAAAGTGGACGATGGAGGGTTGGTTGGATTTGACCTTTCCAAAGCCGCGACCGCTTCCACCGGCCAACGGATTTTCGCCATCAGCAATCTCTTTGGAATAGCCGCCGGTAACGAATCCTGCAGCGCCCAGAAAGGGGTCGTCATGGCATCGACTCCATTGACAACTCGACGCGGAAAAACCAAGTCGCTCTATCAAGGCAAAGTGTATGTTCTGGACGCCATGACCAACAACCCAGGCGCGTCAGGCGGAGCTGTGATCGATCTCCAAGGCCGTTTGGTGGGTATCCTCGGCAAAGAGATTCGAGATGAGCAAGCCGGGATATGGCTCAATTACGCATTGCCCATGGACGTCGTGAAAGCTTCGGTGGATCGCATCCTGTCGGGAAACACTTCCTCGCAAGCGTCGACATTGAAAGCCGTCGCGCAACCCCATCGCATCCAAGAACTCGGTATCACCTTGATTCCCGATGTCCTAGCAAAAACTCCAGCCTTCGTCGACCAAGTGCGGGCTGGTTCCATCGCCCAACGAGCCGGTTTGCAGACCAATGACTTGATCCTTTTGTTGAACGATCAACGAGTCGATTCACGCAAGAGCCTCGAACGCATGCTCATGACTATCAATCGGGCTGACTCATTCCATGTGCTCGTCCAACGCGGACAAGAATTGATTCGAATCCATGTTCGTCCCTAAACCTATCGCCACCTGCCAAACCCTCCCGCTGAGTTCACGCATCGCTCAACGAATGCAGCCAGTGCAACGACTGCAGCCAATGCGTCGAAAGCTCATAGCAACAGCCATCGGGATGCTTTTCGCGATGTGTTTCATTTACGGCCCAGGTTTTATTCACGGCCCAGGTTTCATTTACGGCCTAGTCCATGCAGACGACCCACCACTGGATGAGCTGGAACAACAAGCCTTTCAAGCGGCAGCGGACTTTGCGCAAGACTGCGTCGTTCAAGTAGAGACCTTTGGTGGGCAAGAAATCGTCAACAAGCAGTTCATTGCATCCGGTCCGTCCACCGGAACCGTACTCACGTCCGACGGTTGGATTGTCACCAGTATCTTTCAGTTTCGAGGCCAACCTGCGTCGATCACGGTGGTCCTGCCGGACGAACAAAGGAAAGCCGCCAAACTGGTGGCTCGCGACTACAGCCGTGAACTGGCCTTGCTCAAGATCGATACCGACAAGCCGCTCAAATCGGCCCTTGCGAGCCAGAGGAGCAGTTGGCTGGTCGGCCAATGGGCCATTGCTTTAGGCAAAACGTTTGACTTCAAAGTTGCCAGCAGGAGCGTAGGTATCTTGAGCGCTCAGGGTCGAATTTGGAACAAGGCCATCCAAACCGATGCCAAAATCTCGCCTCAGAACTATGGAGGCCCACTGATTGATTTGGAGGGCAAAGTCATGGGGATCCTCGTTCCCATCAATCCAGGCATTGCAACCGAGGGAGAGGTCGAGTCATGGTACGATTCGGGGGTCGGGTTTGCTGTTCCATTGACGGACATTTTAGAGCGATTGCCTCGATTGCAAAAAGGGGAAGACATCTATTCCGGGAAGGCCGGCTTCCGTTGTCAAAGCCCGGACGAATTCGCCCCCGAGATCGTATTGAGCGGTGTCACACCCGGCTCCCCTGCATCCAAGTCGGGCATGCGCGCCGGCGATCGCATCATCGCCGCAGGCCCCAACCAAGAACGCGTGCGAGCCGTGGCCATGCACTCCGAGCTCAAGCATGTGATGGGAACAATCGATGCCGAGCAGAGCATGGTTTTTGAAGTGGAACGAGAGGGAGTCAAGAAACGATTTGAAGTCAATTTGGTCAAAGAGTTGCCGATTTATCGCGAGCCGTTTTTGGGGGTGATCGCGGACGCAAACAGTCCTCCTGCTGCTCCACGCGTGATGGCTATCGTTCCAAACTCACCCGCAGAGAAGGCGGGAGTTTTGGTCGGCGATTCGATTGTTGGCATCGGCGAATGGACGATGGACGAAAAGAATCCTCTCGATTCTCGGCTTGCTTTTCTGGATTATCGAGAAACCATTGCGTTGAAGTTGCTGCGAGACGGCCAGCCCAAAAGCGTGGATGTCACGATGGAGCCACATCCCGAAAAAGATTTCGAGTGGCCGGTGGTAAAGGTTCCTGTTCCCGAGGGGGCGGCAGAAGCGAGGAGCGCCAAAGGCACGGTTCAACTGCCCTTGGGTGACGTCAAGAACAAGGCGTTTGCGATTGTCCCGTCAAGCTATTCCGATGCGGTCCCGCATGGGCTATTGATTGTGTTTGCCGAAGCAGGCGTTCAAGATCAAAAACAGTGGGCGGACGCTTGGGAGAATTTTGCTCGCGAAAATCGATGGATCGTTGTAGTGACCCAATCCGCCGATGAGAAAGCGTGGTCGCTCGAAGAAGTGGAGATCGGAGTTCGGCTTCGAACGTATGTTTCAACCAACTACACGATCGATCGTCGTCGCATCTGTGTAGGGGGAATTTCGTCGGGCATGTTACCCGGACTTATTTCAGGGCTTCAAAGTGCCGAAATGTACCGAGGCATATGGTTGTGCAATGCCAAGATTCCCGCCCGAGCTCGCTTGGCCGCGACGGAGCCCCTCAAGTCGCTTCATTTTTTCATCAACGGAACCGAACCGACACTGAACAGCTTCGTTACGCAAGCGCAGAAGATCGGTTATAGCGTTGCCTACCACGCTGAAGACATGACCGCTGCCAAAATGCTCGACTCCCAGGTACTTGGCAAACTGCAGCGATGGCTTCGATTGTTGGAGTCCTATTGATGCCCGACGCGCCCAAGAATCGCAGCGAGACCAAGACCGCCAGCAAGACTCAGACACCCCAAACGCGCGCGGGCCAACGCCATTCCCCTTCAAAGCGGACGCAAAAAGTTCCCCGCAACGAAGGGTCCCACATGCGATGGATGGTCTTGTTCGCGGGATTAGGTCTCATGCTCTTTGCGGTTGCACTCAAACTGCAACCTTCCCTGCTATCCAAAGACACGGCGCTCGCGTCGGACGTATTTGGCAAGGTGGGGATCGTATTTATGTGCGCTTGGCTGGCATGGCCTGCGATCGAAATGATTT
>JANODW010000822.1:0-5937 GCA_031412875.1 Pirellula sp.
CCCCTTCGTCGGCCACGAATGTGAGTTTGGGGGTGTATCGCGTATCGATCCGTTCGGCGATCTTCGACTGCAGGAAGCCGGCGGAATTTTTAAGGCCGCGCAAGCTAGTGGCTTGTTGGCTTTCGCTTCCCATGATGCTGATGAGCACTTTGGCTTCTCGCATATCGGGAGCCACCTCGACTCCGATCACGGTAATGTTTTTGACTCGCGGGTCGCGTATTTCGGTCAGGATCGCCATTGCGACGACTTCCCGAATCGCTTCCGCTGCTTTTAATAACCTGCGTGCGCTCATAAAACTCTTTGAATGGAACTCAATGCAAAATGGAATGGGTCGTCGAGGAAACGGAGCGGATGGTTATCCGCGTCCGTTGGCCATAGGAGTCGCTGGGAGCCCCCGCGTGGGACCCCCAATCTGACTCATGAACTGAAATGGGGACTAGCTCCTCGATAGCTCTAGGGTCCGTGCAACTTCTTCAATTCGGTACGCTTCTAGAACGTCATCCACCTTGATGTCGTTGAAGCCCGCGAGTCGAATGCCGCACTCGAGACCACGTTGCACTTCTTTGGCATCGTCTTTCACTCGCTTTAGGGTATCCAAAGCATAGTCACCGATCCGGCGGCCTTCGCGATTGACTCGAATACGGCAACCTCGCTCGATGACCCCTTGGGCGACATAGCAACCTGCGATCGTCCCGACTCGCGACACGGTAAACACTTGTTTGACCAGTGCACGTCCAAGTTCGACAACACGTTCTTCGGGCTTGAGTCTGCCCTCGATGAGCGCTTTGATGTCCAACGCCAGATTGTAGATGATGTCGTAGCGACGTACTTCTACGTTCTTCGCATCCGCCAATGCCCTTGCCTGTTCGTCTGGAATCACATTGAAACCGACGATCACCGCTTGTGAGGCACTTGCGAGAGTGACGTCAGCAGCGGTGATACCGCCGACGGACTTTTGCAAGATCTTGATCTCGACCTCAGGGTGGTCGAGTTTGGTCAATTCTTTTTCGATCGCTTCCAGGGAACCGCGAGCATCGGCACGAATAATCAAGTTGAGCACGACGGTATCTTCTTTGACTCCCAATTTGCCGCTTTGCAGCAGTTCTTGGAAGGTTTCGAAGGATACCTTTGGTGAGGTGCCGGACAAGGATTGGGACCGAACGATTCCTTCACGGCTTGCCGCAATCTGCCTTGCTTGACCGATATCGTTGAGGACGTGAAATTTCTCGCCTGCTTCCGGTGGCTTGTCCAAGCCTGTGATGTTGATAGGAGTGGATGGGCTGGCTTCGGTCCATTGCTTGTTGCGCTTCATTGTGTCGTAGAGCGCTTTGATGCGCCCAAAGGAAGAACCGCAAACAACAATGTCTCCTACTCGCAATGTTCCGCTTTGAACCATGACCTTGGCGATAACACCTCGATCCGACGCTTGTTCGCTTTCCAAGCAAACGCCCATGGCCGCTCGTTTTGGATTGGCTTTGTAATCGTGCATTTCAGCCACGGTCAAAACCGTTTCGAGCAACTCATCCATCCCTTGGCCAGTGATCGCACTGGTCGGAACGACTTCGACGTCACCGCCCCATGCGCTAGGGGTCAAACCGTACTCGGTCATCTGTGTCATGATGCGATTGATATCGGCGCCGGGAAGATCGCATTTGTTGGCGGCGACGACGATAGGTACGCCGGCGGCTTTTGCGTGCGAAATCGCTTCTTCTGTTTGCGGCATGATACCGTCGTCGGCTGCGATGACGAGGATGGCGATGTCGGTCACGTTGGCTCCGCGGGCTCTCATTTCCGTGAACGCTTCGTGGCCAGGTGTGTCGACGAAGGAGATGGCTCGACCATCTTTCTTGACTTGATAAGCTCGGATTTGCTGGGTGATACCGCCGGCTTCTCCGGATACGATTTTGGTTCCGATGAGGTAGTCCAAAAGCGATGTCTTGCCGTGGTCAACGTGTCCGAGGAACGTCACGATCGGTGGTCGGGTGACCAGATCTTCGGCGTTGTCCTCGATATCATCCATCTTGCCGATCAAGCTTGTTTCGAGCGTTTCGGCTTGTCGGAATTCCAATTCCACACCGAGGTCCGCCGCGATGAGTTCGGCTTGATCTTGGTTCAAGTACGAATTGATATTCTGCATTGTTCCCATCGTCATGAGCGAACGCAGAATCCGTGCTGCCGTAACCCCTGCCGCTTCGGAGAAGCTACGGATTGTGCAAGGCATCGCGAGCACAACTTTTTCCTTGCGCACAGCGGTTGGCGTCGGCTTTTTACGCGGGCCACGACCTCGGTTTCGTCCGCCATCATCGTCCTCAAGGGAAGCCAAATCGCGGGACGTCTGGATGCGAGGACCACGATCTTTTCGGCTGGATTCGAGACCGGCGAGCCCTTTCTTCTTGACGGGCGCTTCTTCTTCGACAACAGGCTTCTTTGCTTTGAGATTCAGCTTGTTCTCAGCGTTGGCTTTGAAGTCCGCTAAGCCTGAATGCTGGGTCTGGCTAGGCGTGGAGGGTCTCCCTGGATTTCCAGACCCCATCTGGGTAGATCCTGGCTTGGCAGGAGTCGCCGGTTTGTCGGTCGGTTTGTCCATGCCTTTGCTGACGCCGCGAATGACATCGGGCGTTAGTTTGACGATGGGTTTTTGAGTTGCTGGCTCTTGAGATTTGGCTGTGGGATGCGGGGTGGCTGACTTTGGAATCTTGGCCAAATTGATATTCAGTACCGCTTCGCGAGCCTTTCTTGGCTTGTCGGAGGCCGGTTTGGCGTCCGAGCTTGGGCGTGGGCTGCCGATGACGCGAACGCGCCCGCTGGTATTGGCTGGCGAGTAAAAATCGCGGCGAGCATCCGTGGGCCGATCCGATTTTTCTTCCGGTGTGGCCGTTTCGGTGACTGCGGTCGCAGCGACTTCTCGATCCGCTACGGGTGCAGGGACCGGATCCGGCGTTTCCACGCTAGCGACAGCAGGTTCCTCGATAGGAACTTTGGGCTCGGGTTCCACGTTGGGTGGCGGTGAGGCTTCTGCGGCCACTTCGGAGGGCTTGGGTGGTTCACTGGTTGCAGGCTTGGCACGAACCGACGAGAGGTCTCGTTTGGCACCCCCAGCGCGTCCGCTCAGATCGCGGATCGGAGCATCCTTGACAGGCTCGCGAGCAAGAGGTTCTCGAGTCGTTTTTGCAACGGGGCTGGCCGATGGGGCTACCGCCGTCGCCGCAGCGGCTTTTTCATCGATGTGTCGCTTGATTCTCGCAATTTCCTCGTCTTCGAGGCTTGCAAGCGCGCTCCCTTTGCCCTGAATGCCCAAACGGGTACACAGGTCGACCAGCTCCTTGCTGTCCAATCCTAGATCTTTAGCCAGCGAATAAATTCTTACTGCCACTGAGCAAAATTCCTTGGGCTTATGCCCTGTGAAACGAGGCAAGTCGGCCGATCATTCGGCGTTAGTTGCTCACCTGTCTCCGCGTAAAGTTATTTCATTAGGACGCCCCCACGCTTTTGTAGCGGGTCACCTACCCGATTCGACACAACACATGCCGAACGATGTCTTTTGTCCCAAAGCACATAATGCTTCGGCGACTGAAAATTATGCTGCCTATGATGGTAATGCATAAATCATTCTTGCGTTAGACGTTTCCGTCAGTTTGCTGACTTGAATCATCCTGAACTTTGGTGGAATCCACCTCAGGAGCCGTATCGACCTCAGGAACGGAATTCTCGGCAGGCACCACATCCTCGGCAGGCACTACCGCATCGATTTCGTCCACGATGGCTGTCGCGACCGGTGGGGGCGGAATTGCTTTGCCTTCCTTCCGATCTAGTTCCTCGGTGGCTTTTCGTTCTCGTTCCAATTTGTCTTGGTGCTTGCGTTCATCATCGGCTGCTTCTTGTTCTGCGGCCTTGGTTTCTGCTTGGTCTACGATCGCGTCGACTTCTTCTTCGGACCAGTTGCCCATTTCCATTAGGGCATCGGGTTCGATGACCGACAGATCGTCATAGGACAAATACCCTTGCTCGACCAATTGTTGGGCTACCGATTCATTCATCCCCTCGAGTTCCATGAAGCCTTCCATGGCCCGTTCGATTTGGCGTTCCAATTCTGGGGCGGTCATGATTTCGATATCCCAGCTACAAAGCTTGCTGGCCAATCGCACATTCTGCCCATAGCGCCCGATTGCTTGGGACAAATGCTCGTCGCTCACCAGAGCGATAGCGCGTCCGATCATATCGCACAGCAAAACTTGTTCCACTTCGGCGGGTTGCAAGGCATTGGGGATCAAGACCATCGGGTCGTCGCTCCATCGGACGATATCGATCCGTTCTCCAGCCAGTTCGCCGGTCACGTTCTTGATCCGGTTTCCTCGCATGCCGACACAGGCTCCGACGCAATCGATGCGTTGATCGCTGCTGCTGACGGCCACTTTGCTTCGGTATCCGGGTTCGCGGCTGATGGCATTGATTCGGATGACCCCTTCGGCAATTTCGGGGATCTCTTGTTCGAACAGCCGTTGGATCAACGTGGTCTTGGTGCGGGAGAGGATGATCTTGACCCGGTTCCCTGCGGCTTTGACTTCGTAGATGACTGCTCGGACGCGGGACCCATTGTGATAACTTTCGCCTGGGATTTGTTCGCTGCGTGGCAGGATGGCTTCGACATTGCCGAGTTGAACGATGGTGACGCCACGCTCGGTGCGTTGAACGATTCCGGTGACGAGCTGTCCGATTTGAGTGTAGAACTCATCGAGGCGGGCGTCCCGTTCGGCTTCTTTGAGCTTTTGGATGATCACTTGTTTGGCTGTTTGCGCGCCAATCCGACCGATTTCGTCTTCGCTGAGATTGCGTCCGTTGACCGTTGCCAAAATAGCTCCGCCATCGCGAGCGATCTTGACGATCACTTCGGCGTCTTCCCCAAATTGCCTTTTGATGGCAGTCATGAGAGCAGATTCGATGGCCAGGATGACCAACTCTGGATCAATTTGCTTTTCGCGATGCAACGAATCTACAATTCGGAGCAATTCTTGTGGATTCATTCCGTTGTTATCTGTTGGGTAGGTAGTTTTCGGTTGGGGGTGGTGAATTCAGAGCCCCGTTTCCACTACCCCCCGTATCGTGCGCAACAAGCCGAAAAGCTATCGTCAGCCTTCCAAAATGTCAACCGCCAATTGAACTTACGCCCCTGGGCGCAACTTGTTTCGCGCCCATAATGCCGATATGAATTTGTCAAACGATTACGATACGATCATTATCGGAGCTGGAATGAGCGGTTTAGCCGCTGGCATTCGCTTGGCCCATTACGATCAACGGGTATGTGTCTTAGAAAAACACTGGACGATCGGAGGTTTGAATTCGTTTTATCGCGTGAACGGTCGAAATTACGATGTCGGTTTGCACGCGATGACCAATTTTACCGAAAAAGGGGCAAAAAAGGGCCCTTTGGCCCGGTTGCTCAAGCAGCTTCGGTTTCGCTGGGACGATTTTCAACTGGCGGAGCAAAAGGGCTCACGGATCGCCTTTCCGAGCGTTCACTTGGATTTCAACAATGACGTAGAGATGCTTCAATCGGAGATCAATACCAAGTTCCCACATCAAAAGGACGCTTTCCAAAATCTGCTGAATCGCTTGGTCGACTACGATGATCTAGCTCAAGAAGACTTTCAATTGTCCACCCGAAAAATCCTATCGGACATTTTGAGCGATCCTCTGTTGATCGAGATGCTGCTCTGCCCGCTCATGTGGTACGGGAATGCTCGCGAGCACGATATGGATTGGGGGCAATTCTGCATTATGTTCCGGAGCATCTTTCTGGAAGGATTTGCGCGTCCTTTTAAAGGTGTCCGCTTGATTCTAAAACAATTGGTCCGCCGTTTTCGTGAACTCGGGGGGGATCTGAAGCTGCGTAGTGGCGTCGCCAAAATCTGTGTCGAAAACGATCGGGCCGTCGGCGTG
>JANODW010000823.1:0-6159 GCA_031412875.1 Pirellula sp.
AGCTCAAGCACCGTTTAAAACTTTAGATTAGGAGTAATACCATGAAACGACGAAATACTACCCGGACCCAACGGAGCGGTTTTACCCTCCTCGAATTGCTCTTGGTTCTCGTGATCCTAGTTGTCATCGCAGGTTTCGGCATCCAAGCGTTTGGTGGCGTTCGAGATAGAGCCAAGATCCAGCAAACGAAAGTCGAACTAGGAATGCTTTCGCAATCGCTTAAACGCTACGAGATGCTCATGAATGGATTGCCAACCGCTTTGGAAGCATTGAGCGTAAAACCCAATGACGCCGATACGGATTGGGTGAAAATGCTCGACAAACCGATCGCCAAGGATCCCTGGGGCAACCCTTACGAATACAAACCCAATGGGAGCGAATTCGAATTAAAGAGTATGGGCCCAGATCGCCAAAGCGGTACAGCCGACGACATCTCTGCATAGCCGCGTAGAGGACCGTAGGATGGGACCTTTGTCCCGTCCGTTTGTTAGTCCGGGAGACGTTTGTTAGTGCGGGACACTTTTGCTAGTTCGGGACACTTTTGTTAGTTCGGGACAATGGTCCCAAACTACGGCTGGTTTGTTTCAGCGTGCCGCACGCCTTACGAAAGCCTGAACGGCTGCCACTACATTCAATCAACAAGCCCGCAAGGGCTTCCGCTGTATTCATCCTGGGATCCCAGTTATGCCCAAACACCGAGCAACCACGCGATCCGCAGTCACTCTGTTTGAGTTGCTGCTCGTCATGGCCATCCTGGTTGCACTGGCGGGAGTGGCGATTCCGACGTTCGCATCGCTCGTCGGAAGCCGTCGGTTGGGGGAGTCCATTGAAAAAATTCAAAACGATATCATGGCCGGCCGTGTCACCGCCATGCGCACCGGACAGGCGCAAGTGATTCGCATGGCATTGCAAGGCAAAGAGTATTCCATCACACCCTGGCTCGGAGGATCAGAAGCCCAGGATGCTTCTGCCGGCGCGACCATCATGCAAGCAGGAACCGTTGTGCAAACCCAAGCCGTCCCCGGCGGTGGGTCTGCCACGACGGCCGTCAACACAAACACTTCCAAACAACTCAGTGATGGAGTTTCGTTCTCTGCTGTCGAAACCTTGATCGATACCCGAAATGCACTCGCTATTGAGCAATCGACGGGAGTGGCTCCTGCCGGTGGGTCCTCCCAGGGAGATGGCTCCGGCTATTCTTCACCTCTGTTGCTGTACCCTGATGGATCGTGCACCACAGCGCAGATTGTTTTGGTCGACGAAAAAGGAAGACGCATGGCGATCCAACTTCGGGGCGTCACGGGCCAATTGAAAGCGATGCGATTGGCCCCTGTAGCAACTCCATGATCCGAGCGGGGAGAAACCGACAACTATGCATGCACGGAAAAAACACAAACGAACTTTGCGAGCCGGACTGTCTCTGCTTGAGGTCGTCTTGGCGCTATCGATCTTGGCCGTGTCGGCAGCCTTGCTGACGCAAATAACCCGGATGGCAACCGACAACGGACTGATGGCTCGGCGGCTCGCGACAGCTCAAATGCTTTGCGAATCCAAAATGTCCGAAGTGCTTGCGGGCGCCATCCCGCTCACTTCATCAGGCTGGACGGAGATCACCGACTCGGGCCGTAAACAAAGTTGGTACTACCAAATAAAAACCGAATCGGCCGCTCGGCCAAACATGATCGGCGTTCGACTCAGCGTGACCGATCAACCCGACTCGACAACTGCGAACCCCGAACTTTTCTACATCGTGCGATGGATGATCGATCCGAATTTAGGTTTGGATACGCTTCCTGATCCGAGCACTACCACAGGCAGTTCCACCGGAGGTGCTCCGTGAAAAAAATCTCGCATTGCGACCCATGTAAAAAAGATGCCGCCTTCACTTTGTTGGAGCTGATTCTATCGCTCGCCTTGACGGTTGTGATCACCGCGTTGATTGGAGGTTTGATCCAACTCTACTTGGTAGGTCGGGACACGGGCAGAGAAAGCGTCCGACAAGCTCAGTTAGCGCGAGCAATTCTGAACATGATCTCGGAAGACATTCGCACCACCATCCGTCACCAAGCCTTTGACACCAGCGGCCTGCAACAGTTGCTAACTAGTGGAACCGGTGGTGGTGGAGCAGGTGGTGGTGGTGGCGGTGGTGGCGGTGGAGGTGGTGGTGGTGCACCCGCGGGCGGTGGTTCGGGCGGTGGCAGTCCAACCAGTGGTGCAAGCTCGCTCAGCGGGGGCGCCGCAGGTGGAGGCAGTCCATCCGGTGGGATGTCCAGCGGAGCATCGAGCAGCAGTTCCATGGCGGGCGGGTCCATGAGTGGGGGCGGATCAAGCGGTGGTGACACGTCCAGCGCATCGACGGCGCCCGCTGCGCTTCCCCCAGGAATCTATGGTTCGAGCACTTCCATTGAAATCGATGTCAGCCGGTTGCCGCGACCTGACGAATACATCCCTCGGGTTGGAAACGCATCCACTGGAGAGATCGGCGATATGCCCAGCGATGTGAAAACAGTTGGCTACTACGTTCAATCGCCACGAAGCGACGGAGTGCAGGATGCGTTGGGCCAGTTGCAGCAGGAATCGTTGCAAAGCTCAGGAACAACCGGTGCGGTCAACGGCGGTTTGATCCGTCGCTCGGTGGATCGCGCGGTCACGCTGTATGCTTACGAAATCGCGCAAAGCGATCAGTTGCTTCGGACCGGCGAGCTGATCGCACCGGAGATTCTGGCTCTCGAATTCCAATACTTCGATGGTGCAACTTGGCAAACGCAGTGGGACGGTAGCATCCAGGGACTACCGTATGTAGTCAAGATCACCATCGCGATGCAGCGAGAGAGTTTTTCAAAATCAAAGCCGATCGATCCGGGGATATCCATTTCCTCGATCTCCAGCGCGATGATGCAAGAGTATGGAATTGAGATCTACTCCACCAACACGATCATACCGGGAGCCCAACTGCTTGTAGCACCTCAGGGAACCACAGGAACAGAATCGGCCGATACCGGCATGAGCTCGATGGGTTTATAGGAAGCATGACAATCATGAATAGATCAAAAAAGAGACAGACTCCTATCGAGCCCAAGGACCGTCGCGCGTTTATCTTGTTGGCTGTCATGCTTGTATTGGCCGCTATCGCCCTAAGCGCCTTGGCTTACTCGCAATCCATGCTCATCGGGCACGAGGAATCGCGGCTGGCCGGTGAAACGATTCAGGCAAGATACGCGGCCGATTCTGGCATCGATCATGCTCGCCTCTTTCTCGCATCGCCTCGTCAAACGCGAGACGACGAAGGTGGCACCTATAGCAACCCCAATACGTTCCAAGCGATCTCAGTGCTGGTGGGCAGAGGCAAAGACAACTTGTGCAACTATTCGTTGTTGGCCCCGGATATCAATGAGGAGGGTAGGTACTCGGGTTATCGATTTGGACTGCACAACGAATCCGCGAGACTCAATGTCAACGTGCTGCCTATCATCGATAGCATGATGTCGATCGGCCAAATCGCCCAGCAACTTGGAGGGGTGGATCTGTCAAGTCTGGGCTTGGGTGCGGGCGCCGGGGCCGGAGCGGCAAGTTCCAGTGCCAGTTCCGCAGCGGGCAGCGGCCTCGCCGGCGAAACAGCCTCACCTGCCGGCGCCGGTCGGACGTTGCTCATGGCATTGCCTGGAATGACAGAAGATGTGGCGGATGCAATTTTGGATTTTGTCGATGCCGATGATGAGCCTCGCGAGTTTGGTGCCGAACGCGATTACTACACTCAGTTGCAAATTCCCTACGCGCCGATCAATGGCCCTCTGCAATCCATCGAACAGTTGCTTCTCGTTCGCGGAGTGACGCCTACGTTGCTCTTTGGTTTGGACCAGAACCGGAACGGCGTGTTGGAACCATCCGAGTCTGCGGCAGTGCAGTCGTCTGCGTTGACATCGGGCGGTGCGTCGTCTGCTTCAACAGATTCCGCCTCTTTGCCTGAACTCGGCTGGGCGGTTTATTTAACTTTGTATTCCAAAGAAAAGAACGTGGCCGGAGATGGTACTCCGCGCATCAACATTAACGGATCGGACGCCGCGACGCTTCAAACCGATCTGACGACCGCAGTGGGAGAAGACCTGGCGACGTTCATTATCGCCTATCGAGCCAACGGTGCAGGCGGGGGTGGTGGCGGTGGCGGCGGCGGTGGCGGTGGCGACGGAACCGGGGGCGGAACAGGCGGAACAGGCGGCGGCAACGTCGGCGGGGCCGGCGGTGGTGGAGGTGGTGGTTTCGGCGGCGGGCAAGCTGGGGGACGGGGAGGACAAGGCGGCGGACGGGGAGGACAAGGCGGCGGACCAGGCGCAGGTGGACGAGGCGGACCGGGTGGACCGGGTGGATCAGACGGACCGGGCGGACCGGGTAGTGGCGGTCAACGTGGTGGCGGCCAACGTGGTGGCGGTCCCGGAGGCGCTGGAGGTAGAGGTGGTCCAGGCGGCGGTGGACCGGGCGGCGGTGGACCAGGCGGCGGTGGACGCGGCGCAGGCGGCGGTGGTGGTACGGGCGGCGGAGCCGGTCGCGGTGGTGTCGGAGGTGGATTCGGTGGCGGGCAAGGCGGTGGCGGAGCTGCGGGAGGACGTGGCGGGCGAGTCAATTTCGATCTGTCGATGGCCAGTTTCCCCACATTTTCATTGGTCTCGGTACTGCAAAGCCCTGGCGGTGGCGGTCAAGGTGGAGGTTTGGCGGCGGAGGTTTTGGCGGTCGGCAAGGCGGCCTCGGAGGCGGAGCAGGCGGCGGTGGGCCTGGAGGACCGGGCGGCGCTGGTGGACCGGGCGGAGGTAGAGGCGGTGGGCAAGGACCTGGAAACGGGAACGGACCGGGTGGTGGCGGCGGACCGGGTGGTGGTGACGGACCGGGTGGTGGTGACGGACGGGGTGGTGGCGGCCGAGACGGAAATTCAGGTCGCGGCAGAGGAGGCCCTGGTGGCGGAACAGGTGGTGGCATGGGCGGGGGCAGTCCTGCAGGCGGCGCATCCAACGGCAGTACAGGCGGTGCGCCCGCAGCCAAAATGGTCCCTTGGAAAGCAGACCAATTTGCTGCTCTGAACATCGATACTTCCCAAAGTCCTGGCGGCAAAATCAGCCAAGTTCTGAACTTGGTCGATGCTCAATTCACGGCAACCGTGAACGGCGAACAAGTGACCTACGTGTCGCCGGTCACCTCGTCACCGATCGCTTTGGCCCTCCTTTTGCCAACGATCATGGACAAACTTACCGCCGTGGAGGCGACTGTCCTGCCTGGTCGAATTAGTATTAATGAGGCTCCGAGGGAAATCTTAGCCGGACTACCTGGCATGACCGAAGAAATTTTGGAGGCATTGATCACCGCGCGATCGCAGTCGTCAGACACGCAAAACCGCAAATTTGAAACTTGGCCGCTCGTCGAGGGAATCGTCACTCTCCAACAAATGCAGACCATTGCGCCGCTTGTAACCGGAGGAGGAGACGTATTTCGCGTTCAAAGCGTCGGGTACTTCGAACAGACTTCGGGCTTTGCGCGAACCGAAGCGGTCATCGACGCTTCGGGCCAAGTGCCGATCGTGGCGCTCTATCGCAAGATGGATCACCTCGGTCGTGGATTTAGCCAAGCAACCCTCGGACAAACCTCGCTGGGCTTGACTACCAGTCCCTAATCACCAATAGATTTAAAAAGCAAATCGTTCACCCTCAACTTCCCATTCTTTTCAACCACTCCACTATCCAACCGAGCCGGCGTTGCCGAAGGCATTCACGTCACGCATAGTAACTATCGATTGTACCTCCAATGAGATACGCATAGCAGTCGGTTCGAAGGGTCTCACCGGCGTTACCGTCGAGCATGTCCTCGCGTGTCCGTTGGAGTTGAGCGACAACGAAGAGCTGATTGGCAGCCCGAAGACGCTCGACGCGATCCAGTCCCTGCTAAAAAAGGTGGGAGTCAAATCGGGCGATGCAATCGTTTGTGTCGGGCGTGGCAACATCGAATTGAGAGCGCTGACACTGCCGACCGTGGATCGCAATGAAATGCCGGACATGGTCCGATTTGCAGCCCAACGTCATTTTGCAAACGTTGGGGACAATTGGCCAATCGACTACGTAACGATGCCGTCCAGTCAAGAAAACATGACCGAGTGCCTCGCTGCCTCCATGAACCCGG
>JANODW010000824.1:0-2986 GCA_031412875.1 Pirellula sp.
CGGGATCGACGCCCAGGCCTGTATCCAAAAGGGTAGACGTCGCTAACGCGCGTGCCGCTTCCACAAATTGAACATCATTGAGTGTGACCAGTGCTTGGAGCGGGGTGTTGGTTCGCTCCCGCTTGACCGTACACACTTCGCGGGCCGTGGCGTTGAACACCTCCATGTTGGGCGGTGGCGCTGCTCTCTTCAGAAAAGTATAGAGACTGCGGCGATAGAGTCCTGTTCCTTTGTCGGCAACATAGTTACGCGTATTGCTTTCCGGCATGGCAACGGCCTCCCAAACCCCTGGCGGCTGGTAAGGCCGAACGCTTGGACCTCCCATTTTTTGCACCAATAATCCACTGGCGAACAGCGCGGTATCGCGAATCATCTCCGCATCCATTCGAAATCTGGGCCCCCGGGCCAACCACTTGTTCGTCGGATCCTGCGCCAGCTTTTCACTGGTAACGCTCGCGGATTGACGGTAGGTCGAACTGGTGACCATGGTTCGGAACAAATTTTTGATATCCCATCCATTGTTTTGAAACTGGAGAGCTAAGTGATCGAGCAGTTCGGGATGCGTGGGCATTTGGCCAGTGACACCAAAGTCTCCAGACGAACCGACCAATCCTGTCCCAAAGATTTCTTGCCAAAAGCGATTGACGGTCACGCGGGCGGTCAGCGGATGCGAAGGTTGCAAAAGCCATTTTGCTAACCCAAAGCGATTCGGTGGCAATTCGGGCAGCATCGGTGGCAAGACTTTCGGCGTGGCCGGTTGGACTTCCTCAGCGCGTTTGTCGTAGTCGCCTCGCATGAGCACAAACGCGCGCGCGGCCGCCGTCGCCTCGTTCATCACATGCGCCACCGTACCTCGCTTCTTGATCTCGTTCTGCTCGCTAACAAGTGACTGCACCTGAGAAACCAGCTTAGGAAATTCCGAATCGTAGGTGTTGAGGTACCACGTGTAGAGTTCATCGGTCTCCTCGGAAGATCGGGTGGATTTGCTGAGCAGATACTGGCGTCGCGGGATTTCAAACACTTGCGAAATCTCCTTTTCCTCAAGCGACTTTCGGTAGATGCGGACGTCTTGGATTTGGGCACCCGTCGCTGGCGAGCCCGTGGTTCGTCGTCCAACGGTCAGAGGCACTGCGGTTTGGATAGAACCGGAAAGCTGATTGACCGGAGTATCTTTTTGCGATTCTTTCCCATCGATAAAGATCTTAACTCCCTCGGCCTTGGAGGAACCGTCGTAGATAATTGCAACATGCTGCCAGCGCGCCGCGGTCAGTTTCGTTTTCGACAGGGTCTTCAACGCATTGGTTGGCCAGTCATGGACCATGTGCATTCCAATCGCCCCGTTCTCCATCCATACATCCCATCCGCGATGTTTGTCCGCATCGTTCATGCGCGCGATCAGCGATCCACCTTGATTGCCAGCCCCGGGCTTCACCCATAGCGAAACGGTAACCGCTTGATCGCGATCAAAATCACCAGCAGGCAAAGATGGAAAACTGTCTTTGATTTGCCAAGCGGAATCGGCGATGCGGCCCGCGACCAACGTTGCTTCTGGCTGAAGTGGAATTTGGAACCACTGCTTTTGTTGGATCGCGTAGATCCATTTGGAATCGTTGCTCGATAGGGGCAGATGTGTTTCTAATTGGTCCGAAGCCGGCAACGATTGCCACTTGAGCTTTTCTCGCTCCTCGGATTTCGCGAACCATTCGTCGAACGGTTTGCGGGCTGCTTCGCGCCGCGTGGCGACCGCCGCTTGGGCTTGCTCCGTAAGTTTATCGAGTTCCAGATAACGGGCTCGATCCTCTTCTCGCGGAACTGGGATGATCGGGGGCGTATCTTTAATGTTTCCGTCCATGGCGCGCTGGGTGGTGTTGTTGAAGAACGCAGCAAGTTGATAAAATTCTTTTTGACTGATCGGATCGAATTTGTGATCGTGGCATACGGCGCAGCCAACGGTGAGTCCCATCCAAACTTGAGCTGTCGTTTCTACGCGATCCCGCGTGTAAAGCACCTTGTACTCTTCATCGATTGCGCCCCCTTCGTTCGTCGTGATATTGCAACGGTTGAAACCGGTTGCGATGCGTTGATCCAGGTCCGTGTTGGGGAGCAAGTCACCAGCGAGTTGTTCGAGCGTAAACTGATCAAAGGGCAAGTTGCGATTGAATGCTCGAATGACCCATTCTCGATACGACCACATTTCGCGGTAATTGTCGAAGTGGATGCCATGCGTATCCGCGTACCTGGCGTAGTCGAGCCAATGGCGGCCTCGGTGCTCACCCCATTCAGGACGTTTGAGCAACTCGTCGACGTAGTGCTCGTAGCGATCGGGGGAGGGATCGGCCAAAACACCTTCGATCTCGTCGGGGGTGGGAGGCAGTCCAATGAGATCAAAACTGACACGGCGTATAAGCGATCGCAGTTCCGACTCGGCCGAGGGCTCGATCCCTTTGGATTCCAATTCTGCCAAAACAAATCGATCGATTGGATTTCGTACCCATGCATTGTTTCTAACTTGCGGCAACTCAGGGTCTTTCGGTGGAATAAAAGCCCAGTGCCCTTGGTATTCTGCCCCCTCTGCAATCCATGCTTTGAGCAATTCCTTTTGCTGCGGTGCAAGGGATTTATGCGATTCTGGGGTAGGCATCACGACCTCGAGATCGGTCGAATAAATGCGTCGAAGAAGTTCGCTGTCCTCGGGCTTTCCCGGCACGAATGCTCCCCTGGCGATCGCTTCGTCCCGCAAATCCAACCGCAGCTCGGCGGCGCGTTTGCTCGCGTCTGGGCCGTGGCAAGCGAAGCAGTTTTCGGACAAAATCGGCCGAATATCGCGATTGAATTGAATGTTGCCCATCGCTTGTACGCGCGATCGACTCAAAGTCGATACGAGTGCAAAAAATGCGAGAACGAGCAATGTACGAGCAAAACCAAATTTGACGGGAAAAACCATTTCGGCTTTCATGCAAACGAGATCGCGGCAGGGAAGGGAGGG
>JANODW010000825.1:0-3130 GCA_031412875.1 Pirellula sp.
CTTGAGTGCCTTTCCACTTACCCGCAATCAACTGCTTTTCAAACGAAGCCTTCAGCGAATCTTCCAATCGCGAATCGATCCTTTCGACACGCAACTCATATTGCTGCCACACATTCCGCGGACGGTGCTCCCACTCGGGATCGACAGGCCGGGTTCCAAGGATCGAGTAGATGGCATCGGCCAACACAGCCATCAACTGGCAATCGTGCTCCGCGCCGCGATTCAAACTCGCTTTTAAATTCTCTTCGGGGACGACAAGCAGTTTTGAAGAAGGTGATACGGTCAGGAACCTGGCCAAGAGGTCTACGTTCTTGTCAATCATGCCGCTCCCATGAAACTCAGGCAAACTTGCCAAGGACTCGTTCGGTCCGAGAACGACGAGCTTCACATTGGCAGCTATCAGCGCCTTGAGAATATCTTGACGATAAGCGAACATTTTGCGAACGATATTGTTGGCAATCAAGAGGGACTCGTCGCTCGCCTCTCTGCCAACAATGGTAAATTCCCGCGCCCAACAGAACTTCGTATAGTACGGATCGAGTCCGAGCTTGGCGGGTGGCGGTTCCACGACTGGTAGTTGACGTGGGAACGAGTACCTCCAATCCGTCTTGGAAGTCAATCGAAACGTGGACCGAACCAGTTCGTACCCGAGGGGATCGTATACCTTGAGCTGCTCTCGTTTTCCAATGGGACCGTGATTCCAATTATTGATGCGATTGCAATCGAAATACGCTTGGCAGATCTCAGCCCAATATTCACCTGCATTTGAACCTGCATAGGCATTCTCATAAAGGTTCTTTTCCTTCGCACTTTGAAATGCCTCTCGTAGTCGCGCGCTCCAACCAGGGTCGATGCTGCGCAAGGCACTGTCGATGGTGTGACAAAACTCGTGCACTCCAATGCTTTCGTCGTCATACCGATCCAGGGCCAATCCGAGCAAGTTCTCTTCTCCAAAACTGGTGGGCTTTCCGCCTGTGCCTCGAACCCGCTCATTTTGGAAAGCTGGATTGGGATGATCTCTATACTCGGGCATATCCGTGTAGACTTGATCCTTTCCGATGATGATGAGGTACATGCCTGATTTCTTCATCGCTTGCAACAGATCACTCCTGCCAGCGAGCATATGGCTCACAATGTCATGCGTCCGCAACAACGCTTGATCGGCCACTTCTTTGGATGCGACGACCGGCAAACCACCTATGTCCAAGTACTTGCTGTAGAAATCACGGGCCCGAACTCGGTAGGGGTCTCGGACCAATTCAAAAAACGATTCGGGCGGTGGTGCGATGCTCCGAGGATCCTGTTCAATGCGTTCGTTCCGACCTGGGACGGAGCTTTCGATCGGAGCTTCGCTTCGCACGGAACTTCCAGGACCAACTTGAGTATCGCTATGCTTCTCCAGCGGCGCCGCATTCAATGCCGTACGGCCCTGCACTGCATTGGAAAACGGAGACGATTCCGAGAGGGAATTGCCAAGCGTCTGCGTGCCAGGCAATAAGTGCCTCACGAAAAAATCCTGCATGCGACGTTGGCCGTACGCACCACCCATTCCATGCCCACCATTTGGGACGACGAGCAAGTCAAAGTCCTTATTCGCTCGAATCAAAGCGTCTGCCAGCCTCATGGTCGATTCCGGTGGAACGTTGGTATCCATTTCCCCCACGATCAAAAAGAGTTTTCCTTCAAGGCGGTGCGCGTTGTCAATGTTGGAGCTTTCTGCATACTGGGGCCCGACAGGATAGCCCATCCATTGTTCGTTCCAGGATGCTTTGTCCATACGGTTGTCATGGCAACCGCAGGCTGCCACCGCAACGTGGTAGAACTCAGGATGGAACAAGACGGCAGCGGCAGCATTTTGGCCCCCGGCAGACGTCCCGTATACGCCTACCCGTGTTAGGTCCATCTCAGGGTATTTTGCAGCCGCCGACTTCATCCAAGCAATCCGATCTGGGAAACCGCCGTCTTTCAGATTCTTCCAGCAAACATCATGGAATGCCTTGGAACGATTGGCAGTGCCCATCCCATCCATCTTCACCACGATGAAACCCAACTGCGTCAGGTTCTCGTACCGCATGGTTTGGCTAAACGACTTAGGAACGTACGACCCTTGCGGTCCCGCATAAATGTCTTCGATGACAGGATATTTCTTTCTAGGATCGAAGTTCTTGGGACGGCAAATGATCCCCCAAATGTCGGTTTGACCATCGCGTCCTTTGGCCACAAAAACTTCAGGAGGGACCCATCCATTTTGCTGCAATTCCGAAATATCTGTCGTTTCGAGATCGCACACTTTGTTGCCATCCGAACACCTGCGCAGCTCGGTGACGGGCGCCAAATCCACACGAGAATAAGTATCGATCAAGAAATCTTTGTTTGGAGAAAATTGAACAGAATGGTTTCCGTCCCCGTCCGTCAGCCAGACGAGCTTGCCCGTATCGAGTGATACGTAACCAAAATGAACGAAGTACGGATCCTGCCGGTCCCGTCCACTGGCGCTAAACCAAAGGAGTCGTTTCTGTTCATCCAACGACTCCACACTGCGGACGACTATTCCTCTCGGAGTCAGTTCCCGCTTTGCAAGGCCCGTCGCTGAATCGATGAGCAGGATCTGCTGCCAACCATTGCGTTCCGTCGCATATAGAATCTCGTCCGAGGAATCTATCCCTTGAACGATCGAAAGTTTCTGGTTCTCAGTGTGTGCGGTCCAAATGAACGTCTCGGATTTCTCATCGATAATGTTTCGCACCGTTCCATTGCCGAGCTGCACCTCGATCAATCGAAACCTCCCATGCCCACGATCGGTTTGCTCGTACGAAAATGCGGTCCCCTCCATGTTAAAACGGACGCGAGGACGAAGCCACTCGTGCTCAAATCGATCCACCACCGGCTTGATCTGAGAAGCCGTATCCACTTTGAATAGATTCAGCTCGTACGTCGGAAAAACATCGCCCGGTAAAACATACGGGCGCGATTCGAGCAGGGCGCGACCACCACCGACAGGCGAGGAGCGAATCCAGTGCACCGGTTGCTTCTCTGCTGCTTTTTCGCGAAATGCAACAATCCAAAGAGAATCGGGCGCCCAAGTGATTTGACCATACGCTTCGGAATCGGTTCCGTCGCGGCTCATTAC
>JANODW010000826.1:0-4787 GCA_031412875.1 Pirellula sp.
GCTCATGCATGACCCTCCGGTGATGCTGCTGGACGAGCCCACCCGCGGCTTGGACGTGGTGGGAAGCCAAGCGATTTTCCGGTTCATCGATTTGTTAAAGCAACGAGGGAAAGTGGTCCTCCTTTCCACCCACCGGCTGGACGAAGCAGAGCGGGTTTGCGACCGCTTTGGATTGTTGCATCGCGGCAATCTTCAGTTTGAAGGAACGCTCAGCGAATTGCAAAAGGCGACTGGAAAACCTCACTTGGTCGACATCTTTGTCGCCCTGCTCAACGCGTCCTCGAACGGTCAACCATCCCCTATCGAACCGCTTAACGAAATGTCGCCGAAGGCATGAACGAGTACTATAGCAACGGGCGGCTGTGGCGACTTTGCCAAAAAGAGTTGCGAGAGAGTCTTCGCGATCGTCGAACTTTGTTCACGTTAGTGCTGATGCCGATTCTGGTCTATCCGCTATTGAGCATGGCGCTCCAACGGCTCGTCGTCAGTTCGGTGAGCAAGTCCAAGGCGGAACCGGAATTGGTGATCGGGGTCGAAGACGAGAGCATGATGGCCAAGGTGCGAGAAATATTCGCCGAGGCGACGAAGATTGTGGAGGGCGGCTTCGTTTCCCCGATCGTCGTGGAACGCGTAGCGGAACCGTCCAGTGCGAATCCCATGCAAGGGTCGAGCAAGTCGGAGGAAGAGGGTTTTCCGGCGTTCGATGTCGTCACTGCCGACACGGAGGCGCTATTGCGAGGTCTCCGCGAAGGGGATGTCGATTTGCTCATTACCGAATTGAAACTCGAGTCGACGCAATTGGAGCGAGCCGCCGCCGGCTCTTTTGAAATCCAGACCCAATTTCGACAGAACGAGCCTCGGAGCGAGCGGGCCATGTCGCAGATGCGCCGAGCAACCCAGATCATCAACGACTATCAATCGGAGTTGATTCGAAAGAGCATCAACAAAAAGATGCGAGTCGCGATGACGTTCAAGGCGACCGGCATTGCGGAACCAGCGGATCTGTCGGCTTCTATTGCCGGAGTGATCCCATTGGTTCTGATTTTGATGACCATCACAGGAGCGGTTTATCCAGCCATCGACTTGACGGCGGGCGAACGGGAACGCGGCACGATGGAAGCATTGATTGCAACTCCAGCGCCCCGTTTCGCGCTGTTGCTCAGCAAGTATGTGGCCGTGGTATCGGTTGCGGTATTGACCGCGCTGGCGAATTTATTTGCCACATGGATGACATTGTCGTTTGGTGGGCTGGGTCAAGCTCTGTTTGGGAAAAGTGGTTTTTCGCTTTGGACGCTGTTGCAGATATTGCCTTTGTTGGTGATTTTTGCATGTTTCTTTAGCGCGATACTGTTGGCGCTGTGCTCGTTTGCTCGCAGTTTCAAGGAAGCGCAAGCGTATCTGATTCCGGTGATGTTATTGTCGCTCGGGCCGGGGTTGGTGACGCTCATGCCCAATGTTCAGTTTACGACCACGCTTGCGATTGTGCCCTTGTTAAACATACTGATGCTTTCTCGCGACATCATGATTGGGCAATCATCTTTGGTGCCCGCGTTTGCCGCTGTTTTTTCGACGATCATTTATGCCTGTGCGACGTTGGTGGTTGCGTCTCGGTTGTTTGGCGCCGAGGCGGCAACGTCCGGATCTCAGGAGTCGTGGTCCGAGCTATTCGGACGTCCTAAAAAGCATCAATGGCTGCCCGACATAGGCGAGTTGTTTATCTATCTTGCGATTCTGTTTCCGATGTTCTTTGTCGCCTCGAATCTTGGCGGAGTGTTTCAATTCAAGGGGAGTTGGGCGCTGGTGTTCAACGCTGCGTTTTTATTCCTTTTGTTTTTGGTCATGCCGTTGGCTTTCGCGTGGTACCGTCGTGTGAATATTCCGCACACTTTCTTGCTTTCCGAGGGAATAGGCACGGGGGGACCGATGGCTGTGCGAGGGCTGCGATGGGTCGGTTATATGGCGGGTGTTTTGCTTCTCAGTGCCGGGCTATGGATGGTGGCATTTGAAGCCTATTTGCTCTTCGAAAGTTGGAGTTTGGCGTCGCAACTGACCGACGAGGATAAAGAGCGACTCAAGGCAGATTTTTTGGCGGTACCGTTTTGGGTCGTGTTGTTGACCGGCGCCGTGGCGCCCGCCATCGCGGAGGAATTCTTTTTTCGAGGGTTTGTTTTGTCTGCGTTTCGGTCCAAATTGTCTGCGTTTCGGAGCGTGTTATTCTCGTCGCTCCTTTTCGGACTCTTTCACGTGATCGCTGGCAGCGTTTTGTCTCTCGAAAAATTCCTGCCGACGATTATTTTGGGGGTAGCCATTGGATTTGTCGCCGTCCGAACGGGATCGTTGTTGCCGGGCATAGTGTTGCATGCCTTGCACAACGGACTCATTTTTACAATGTCCCGATACACCGAACAAGACTTGGCAAAATGGTTTGGCGAAGACACCAAGCACATCCCGATCGCTTGGCTGTGCGGGGGTGCATTGGCCATGGCGATGGGTGTAGGCATTTTGTTGATTTCCAGTTTGCGAAAAAGTGCTCATGAAGATCCTGTTTAAACTTTTGATCGTGTTGGTTGTCTTGGGTGGGATTGCGGCTGCGGCCTACTCGCCTGCCAAAACCTATTTTGACGAGCGCAATCGGACGAAGTGGCGCACGCAAAGCGTTTCCAAAGGGGACATTGCGCAAACGGTGAACTCGACGGGAAAGGTCGAACCGATCCATCGTGTGAGTGTCGGCGCTTCGGTCAGCGGCCCGATCAGCGAGCTGTTTGTCGATTACAACAGCCCGGTGGTCGAAGGTCAACTGTTGGCTCGCATCGACCCTCGATTGTACAAATCGACGGTCGAACGGGATCGCGCTGTCTTGTTGACACGGCAAGCCGAAGTCGCTCGGGCCCAAGCGCAACTCCAGCAAGCGACCAATGATGAGCGACGCGGTGGCGACCTCAAGAAAGGCAATCGCGATTTCATCTCGGAAGCAGAGTTGGACCAATTCCGATTTGTCCGAATGACCCGCGAAGCCGATTTGCAGGTGAGCAAGGCCAACGTCGATCAAGCCAAAGCCCAATTAGACAACTCGCTCGCGAATCTCGGCTACACAGATATTCTTTCCCCTTGTACGGGAGTGGTGATCGAAAAGAAAATCGACATCGGCCAAACGTTGGCAGCCCAGTTTCAGACCCCGGAAATGTTTGTCGTCGCTCCCGAAATGGACAAGCGCATGCATATCTATGCGTCCGTCGACGAAGCGGATATTGGGATGATTCGAAAGGCGCAGGACGATGGGCAAGTGGTTCGCTTTACCGTCGACGCTTACCCCGAGGAATTGTTCGATCAAGGCAAAATCGTTCAGGTACGATTGAGCAGTACCGAGGAGCAAAATGTCATTACGTATCCAGTGATTGTCGAAACGCCCAATCCCGATTTAAAGCTCTTGCCTGGGATGACTGCCAACCTTTCGTTTCAAATCAAAAAACGAGACGGCGTCCTGCGAGTGCCCAATGCGGCCCTGCGTTTTTATCCTGCGCGAGAGAAAGTCCATCCCGACGATCGGCACATCATCGACGGAGTCGAGGAGCAGAAGCAGATCGTAACCGATACCGCCAAGCAGATGTCGGCGGATGAAAAAGCCGCTGCCACCAAAGCGCAGAACCAACGGCACGTTTGGGTATCCGATGGCAATTTCCTCAGAGGCAAACCGGTTCAAACCGGCATCTCGGACAATCGATTCACCGAGCTGATCGAGGGGGATTTGTCCGAGAACGAGGAGTTGGTGGTGGGCGAAAAACCCAAGCAGTAGGTTGCAAGCTACGTAAGCAAGTGTTTCTTGGCCGAGCAAACGGCTAGGAAGCCACCGCTGCGAAGATGGGGGAACCATGGTCCCGGGAGCAACTCGCTCGATCGTCGATTGAGCCGAACCCAATCGCGAACCACCAAGCCGCTTGCGGCCAAGTCTCGCCGCAGCTCCCGCTCGGAATATATGTGCAGAAACATCGAGGGCAAGCCGCGATACGCGTAAATGCTGTCCCCTAATTCCCAGCCTGGATCGCGCCTCGCACGGATCCAATCCCAAACGGTTCGTCGCACGCCGCCGGGGTCCCTCAACCACGATCCCCTGTTATGGACATGAACAAAGAACATCCCCTGGCTACCCAGGATACGACTGGCATGTTTCATGACCGATCGGCGGTTCGTTTGGCCTTGAACCATACCCAGTGAGCTGTACATGCATAGGACAGCGTCAGCAAAGCCGTCGGCAAAGCATTCCAAATGAGCCATGTTGGCGCGGACCGCAACCGCGTCGGACTGCCCCACACTCTGTGCTTTCGAGCGATACTCACCGAGCATCGCGTGACTCAAATCCACCCCGACGACTCGCCAACCCTGTTCCGCCAACGGAATCAAATTGCGTCCGGTACCGCATCCCAAATCGACAGCAATACGTCGCGATCCGTCGGGTCGAGTCGTTGCGGGTCCAAGGTGCTCGGCGATCAGCTTGCGATCGAGCTCCAGCAGCGGATGGCCCGCATGAAATTGATCGTACTCCGTCGCGATCGCGGGCTGAGTGACGTAGTCCCAAGTGCCACGGGATACCCCTGGAGGGAGTTGCCAAGAAGCTCGGTTGTGATCGTTGGGTCGGGTTGAGGTCATGCCACCAATTCTTTGATGGGTTGGTATCCATCATCGACCAAGTAGTGGGGGCGGCCGGTTAGGTCGGTGACAGTGGTAGTCGATGCGTTGATGCCGAGATTGTGATAGAGGGTGGCCATCACTTCTTGGAACGTCACGGGTCG
>JANODW010000827.1:0-10812 GCA_031412875.1 Pirellula sp.
GCCCATAATGCTTAACCGCTTTGCGATGGCGACTGCGTTTTTGCATGCGAGTCCGAGTTGTTAGCCAGTTTCTCAACCTGCTTCCAACCTTCCCTCGCGATCTTGCGAAAAAGAACCAACAGAATCTCTTGCTCGTCCTCGGTCAGCGCCGAGAGAATGGAACGGTGGAACTGAAATTTGGCCTGGGTCGCAACGGAGTAGACTTGACGCCCCTGCTCTGTAAGATCGACATGGACGACACGCCTATCCACCTCGGAACGTGTTCGATGCGCAAGCTGTTTGCTCTCCAAGTTGTCGACCAAGTTCGTGATGGAGTTGACGGCCATGCCAAGATGCTCCGCCATGGATCGCATCATCTGCGGTCCAGATTCCCCCAAATGCTCCACTGCTCTCAAATCCTGATGGCCAAGATTTGCCTGCGGTCCGCCCCCTGCCGCGTCGTGCAAATGGCTGAACTGCTTGAGAATGTCCCGCACAATCAGCCCAAAATCATTCGCTCGCTCGTCTAAAGCATCCATAATACCTCGATTCTACGATAGTTCGACCTCCGAACTAATTAAGAATAGAATGATTCGATGCTTGTGTCAAATGGCTGATTTATGGAAAGGACTAAAAGGAGAAGGACTACTGGGCCGGGTGATTTCGGGCCATTTCGAGAAACAGGTCGTAGCGCGCCTTCATTTCGACGATGCTATCCCCGCCGAACTTCTCGACAAACGCGGCAGCGATTTCAAAGGCGACGACGTGTTCGACAATGATTGCGGCGGCGGAGATCGCGCAAACGTCGCTGCGTTCGTAGCTAGCGCGATGGGCTTCTTTGTCGATCATCCGGATGGAGTCGAGGGGTTTTCGGAGTGTACTGATAGGTTTTTTGGCGGCCCGCAGGATGAGCGGTTGGCCATTGGTCATCCCTCCTTCGAGCCCTCCGGCGTTATTAGAGGGGCGGGTGTATCCTAGGTTTGGGAGATGGCGTTGTGAGGGATCGTAGTGGATGGGATCGTGCACTTTGGAACCTTGGGTTCGGGCGGCTTCGAAGCCCATTCCGATTTCCACCCCTTTGATCGCTTGCACCGCCATGACGGCTTGTGCTAATTTGCCATCCAACTTGCGATCCCATTGGGCGTGAGTGCCGAGTCCAAAGGGGAGTCCATCGACTCGAACTTCGACGATCCCTCCGAGCGTATCTCCTTCGTCAGCCATCCGGTCGATGTACTGTTCTGCTTCTTGATCGCGAGCCGGATCGACGGAGTAAATACTGCTTGCCTCACGGGTTGTTCGAAGCTCGGGGATGCTGCGTTGGAGCGAATCTGCTCGACCGATGGGCATTGCTCCGAGTTCGGTGACGTAACCGATGGTTTCGATCCCAAAGACGGAGAGCATTTGTCTGGCGAGCGCGCCTGCGGCGACGCGAGCGGCGGTCTCCCGAGCGCTGGACCGTTCCAAGACTCCTCGAATGGAGCCGAGGTATTTGATCGAACCAGTCAAGTCGGCGTGCCCGGGTCGCGGGCGTTCCAGTTCCTTGAGGCGTTCTAATTTATAGTCGTTATTGACGACCTGCATAGAAATGGGCGAACCGAGCGTGGTCGACTGCCAAACCCCGGTCAAAAAATCGACGTTATCTTGTTCCAGTTTTTGCCGACCGCCGCGCCCGTATCCTCCCTGACGTAGCCTCAATTCGTGGTTGATCTTATCGGAATCGATAGTTAATCCTGCAGGAAACCCATCAATCAGAGCAAGCAGGGCTTTCCCATGCGATTCTCCAGCGGTCCAATAGCGAAGCATAGAGCGTTACGAAATTCGTTCGAAGGTAGACGATCAAAAACCCCATTCTAGTTGTCAACGGCATGTAGCCAAGCCGCAATTGGCCGTGTGCCTGGCCTCTTTTCCAATTTAGGGCTTCCCCTCCGTTCATGAGTCACCCAACCCACGATCCCTCCGATAGCAACATTCAGGTGGGCTATTGTACGAATGTCCATGCCGGGCGAGATCTTCCGAGCGTCATGGAGAATTTGATCAACCATTGCCTCCCGATTCGAGAACTGGTGGACCGGAGCAAGCCTTTGGGGGTCGGGCTTTGGTTTTCGGAGATCTCTGCGGCCCAAGCGCTGCAGTCCGATCAATTGACGCAATTGCAGGACAGGCTGCTCGAGCACCAACTGGTTCCTTTTACGTTGAACGGATTCCCGCAGGGGGACTTCCACAGTCAGGTGGTCAAGCATCGTGTTTACCAGCCGACGTGGTGGGAGCGATCTCGGCTCGACTATACGCTCAATCTGATCCATTTGCTCGATCAAATTTTGCCACCCGGCGAACTTGGTTCGATCTCCACGTTGCCGATCGCTTGGAGCAAACCCGATCCTACGCGCGACCAGTTGAGGCAGGCTGCGACGCATCTGCTTACTGTTGCAACCGAATTGCATCGCCTCTTTGAGCATCAAGGCCGCAAGATTGTGTTGGCAATCGAACCGGAACCTGGCTGCTATCTCACGGACAGTTCGACATTCCGCGCATTCTTCAACGAGTACCTGCGGGCTCCTAATTCTGCAGAAGGGATGGCAGACATTGCGAGCACCTACTTAACGCTTTGCCACGATGTATGCCATGCAGCGGTTATGGTGGAGGATCAGCAAAGCGAACTAAAGCAGTTGCAAAACGACGACATTGCAATTGGCAAAGTGCAGGTATCTTCCGCAATCCAAATCGATTGGGATGCCATGCCGCAAGCCGATCGCATCGAGGCGCTCGAGCAGTTGAATGGGTTCGCGGAGGATCGCTATCTGCATCAGACGCATATGTCCAGCAGCGATGGCTCTTCATGGACCATGATCGAAGACTTGCCGATCGCGATTTCGGCCGTGGCGTCCCCTGCAGAATTATCGGGGAAATGGCGAATCCACTTCCACGTCCCCATCTACTTATCAAAAATGGGGCGAATCGATTCCACTCAGAACGAGATTGTGAAAATGCTCAAGATATTGACCGGCCCGGCGTCGGGACGGCCATCGTTCACAGGGCATTTCGAGGTGGAAACGTATGCTTGGGGTGTGTTGCCAAAGTCTCTGCAGGTAGGCAGCTTGAACGAGGGAATCGCCAAAGAGATCGCTTGGTTTCAACAGCAACTGCGTTCCAAGATTTAGACGTTTCGACGACGATCGCTAAACACATCTAAGCTAAACTGATCTAAGCTCAGCTAAGCTGAGCTCGTCTCGTTTGGTTTGTACGCGTTTCGATCGAGTTACTTTTTGCTGACGCCGCGAGTTTCTTTCCACTTTTTGATCCGCTCATTCCTGGTCTGTTCTGAATTGGGCGGCATCAAGAGCGATTCCTCTCGAAACCCCCAGAGCACGAGCGATTCCAATTGCGGAAACTCTAAAGAACAATCAACGCCGGCCAAATGCATCGAAACCAGCAGTGCGATGTCACGGTACTCGGCCGAATAAATCTCGATGCCGAGCTTGCCAAATGGCTGGACTTGTTGAGCAGCATAAGCGGTCTTGTCCTCTAACCACTTTTCAATCCGCGGCAAATCGCTGGCGGAGCCAAAGCGATAGATGCATTGCATCGCCTTGATATACCCGTCGGCATCAAGGTCCTGGGTGTCTAGCAACCGAAGGGCTACTTCTTTGGCTTGCGGGTAGTCCCTCTCGGTGAGCATCAGCACGCATTCGAACAGCCGATCCTCGACGCGCATGGACCAACCACCTAAGAGCCGCTCGAGCGTCTTTTTGTACTGCGGATCCAACATGAGCTGGCTGAATGGGGAGGTTCGGAAAGTGTTCACGCAGAGCATCTCAAGGCGACGCTCTGTTTGATCCTCTGCCACGTTCAAGCAATACAAAAGTGCTATCGCATCGGCCAATTCATAGCCCTGGAGCATTCGCTTTTCGCTGATAGTTGCCGCAATGTTTCTCGCTTTGTCGAGCGCGGCTTTCTTTCCCGATAGCTCCATGAACACGAGTTCGGGATAGGCATCGGTCATTTTGAGGAAGAGATTCTTTGCGTTCCTGCTCGTACCGCTGACTTTGCCAAAGCTTTTCCAACCGTCGAATCCGAACGTCTGGCCGGAATCGTTTGAACGCAGGAAACCACGTGTCTGCTTCTGCAACCGATCGCTTTTGATGCGTGTAATGATGCTGCTTAGACGTATTCTGGACTCTATTTCTTGCTGCTTGAGTCCTTTGAATGCCCGCTCGAGTTCCGCGAGCATGCTTTCATCGCATCGCGATAGTTCGTCCATCGCCGACTCTCGGACCGCAAACTCGGAACTTTCCAATCGGGCAACCAATGCAGCAATCGACGTATTCCCAGGAATGGACACTGCGGTGTTCGGTTTCGCCATTTGAGCAAGGCAAAGAGAATCCGATAGCCCGCAGGACAGCGTCCCCGACCACCAGGCGCAAAGAAACGTAGCGAAACACCGTATACCAGACGATCGCGTACCAGACGATCGCATACCAGCCATAAAAAATGCCATTGTGTGAGTTTCAGCCAAACCGACTACATGAATTTCACAAGCCCCACGATCCCAAGTGTAGCGCAGACAATGGGCCTTGGACTCGCTCGCGATATCTTCCACGCTGCGGCCATTTTAACAGGTTGTGCCACCAGGCGGTCAGTGCATTGAGAAAAACTGCTTGATACAAACGCGTTAGCCATGTAAACTGTGCGTGTTCAGGGATTTGCGGCCGCTTGCAGCCTAACTGCTAAATAGCCACTGATGTTCCAGAGCATCTGCCGATCGAGACGACGGAACACGAGGGTCCTCAAAAAACAAGGGTTCTCGGAAACAGGATGCTTTCTAACTTCAGCGACCACTGCCAACCACACCCGTCGCCAACCACGACCTGTCTGGGATGCGCAGGCTGCTCCAAGTCGCAATTCTGAAGTACTCGCATCTTTCAACCTTTTTTTGATTCTGAAAGCACATGGACAACGCAACCATTGTGGACAAGAACTCCAACGCAACCCCGATGAACGTGAACACCACCACCGAACCTGTCGCACAGAGAGCGGGTCTGAGTACGACCAGCGTCCATGCTGGCGAAGCGAGGCGAAAACCCAGCGACGCGATCACGGATTCGATCTGTTGCAGCAGCACCTTTACGTTCGAGTCGACTCAGAGCATCATCGACTACATCGAACAGAAACAGGACCGTGAGGAATATGGTCGCTACGGCAATCCAAACGAAAAAGTAGTCGAGCGGAAATTGGCGGCCTTGGATTCGGCGGATGAAGCGGTCATTTATTCGAGCGGGATGGCTGCCATTGTCGGTCTCTTGATGGCCAAATTGAGCGCTGGGGATGAAATCGTCATCTTTGATCAGTGCTACCATCGCAGTCGCGAGTTTTGTTCAAAGCACCTGTCGCGGTTCGGCATCGTGACCCATCAAGTCAAAACGGGCGACTTTCAAGCCATGTCGGCGGCCGTGAACAAGCGAACGAAGCTGCTTATCAGCGAATCGCCGACCAACCCGCATCTGAGCGTTATCGATATGGAGCAATTCGTGGCACTGGGCCGCAAGCACCAAGTGGAAACGTTGATCGATGCCACGTTGGCAACTCCCTACAACATCCGTCCGATCGAGTTCGGAGTCGATTACGTTTGGCATTCGGCGACCAAGTACATGGGTGGGCACAACGATCTGTTGGCGGGAGTTATCTGCGGTTCCAAAGAGAAATTGCAGGACGTTCGAAAACTGCGTGGGATCTTGGGAGGCATCAACTCGCCTCACAACATGTACCTGTTGGAACGCGGCCTCAAGACCTTTGCGCTGCGAATGGAACGGCACAACGAAAATGGACAACGTGTCGCCGAGTTCCTAGAAGCGCACCCGCGGGTCGAAAGAGTCTACTACCCGGGACTCCCATCGCATCCAAGCCATGAGATCGCCAAACGAACGATGAAAGGCTTCGGCGGTTTGATCACGTTCTTGGTTCGCGATGCCGATTGGAAGCAAACGGCTTCGGTGATCGACGCTTGCAGTATTCCAAAAATTGCACCGAGCCTTGGCGGTGTCGAGTCGCTCATCGAACAACCCTATGTGATGAGCTACTTTGACTATTCTGCCGAAGACAGAAAGCGATTTGGAATCGCCGACAACATGATCCGTATGGCGTGTGGAATTGAGGATTCGGTGGATCTTATCGCAGATCTAAAGCAGGCGTTGGACGCATGAAGTTTCGCACGCGCGCCATTCATATCGGAAACGAACCCGATCCAGCAACCGGGGCCGTCGTCACACCCATCCATTTAGCGACGACGTTCATTCAGCCGGGTGCCGGCCAATGGGGGCAATTCGATTACTCTCGAAGCGGTTCGCCAACGCGGGCTGCCGTCGAACGCACTCTCGCTAGTCTTGAGGGTGCTGCAGGTGCTTTGGCATTTTCCTCTGGGATGGCCGCAACCCATTGCGTTTCCATGCTCCTCAAGGCGGGTGACCATGTCGTTGCAGGTTGCGATATCTACGGCGGGACATATCGCCTGCTACACAAAATATGCAATCGCAGCGGAATCGAAGTGACGTTAGCGCCCGCCGATGACGCTGCCCAAATCCAAGCCGCAATGCGCCCGAACACCAAACTGGTATGGATCGAGAGCATCGGCAATCCCCTCATGACTATCCCCGACATTCCGGCGATTGCTGAGATAGCCCATCGATCCAATGCGTTGTTGGGCGTCGATAGCACGTTTGCTCCTCCCGCAATCCTGCGCCCGCTCGAACTCGGTGCCGACATCGTGATGCACTCCGCAACTAAATATCTAGGCGGGCACAGCGATTGTTTATCGGGCGTCCTCGCGTCGAGGGAAATCGCTTTGCACAAGGAACTCTATTTTATCCAAAACGCTACTGGGGCGGTGCTTGGAGCGCTCGAATCGTTCCTCCTGCAACGAGGTATCAAGACGCTTGAATTGCGAATGCGCGAGCAGTGCGAATCCGCGATGGCGATCGCTCAATGGCTCGAAGCCCATCCGTTGGTAACACGCGTTCTTTACCCGGGACTAGAAAGTCACAGCAATCATCAACGCGCCAAAAAATATATGGGGGATCAATTTGGCGCAATGATCTCCTTTGAAATTGCAGGAGACTTCGCAAAGACAAAACAAGTGTGCCAATCAACCGAGCTATTTGGTTTGGCCGTTAGCCTCGGAGCCGTCGAGTCGCTTATCGAGCAACCCGCTTCGATGTCGCATGCGAGCTACGATGCACAGGCGAAGGCCAAATTTGGGATCACAGACTCGCTCATTCGTATCTCTGTCGGTCTGGAAGATCCCAGCGATCTCATCGCAGACCTAGATCAAGCGATTCGATGCGAGTGAAACTACCGACGCTCGGCAAAGTGAGACGGATGCGGGGCCAACGCGAGCCTAATGCACGACCCGGCCTGCGACAGTCACTTCCGCCGACATGTCTTCACCCAAGGAAGTCTTGACCAGAATCTTCTCCTTGATGGCTCCGTTGTCTTTGCCATCTAGCACTTCTCCCTTGAAAGAGAACGGGATGATGTGCAGCGACTTGGTTCCCTCGGGTAACGTAAAATCGAAGCGAGAGTCAGCGCAAGCCACTTCCGTGATAGCAAACGGCTTCTTGGATCGCACAATCAGCCGATTCTGAACCGACTTGCCTTGGCCCACGTCCCCCAATGCAACAAACACAGGCGAAACGGATACCGGAGGGATGACCCGTGCACTCAACGGCAATGTGAACTGCTCGTTCTTTTCGTCGTTGGTTACCACGATCAATTCGTCCAGCATTTCACCCGCAGGTGCGGATTCTTTAAGCGTGATGTGCAATAGATAGTTCGTGAGTGTGCCTTTGCGCTGAACCGGGTCCAATCGCACTTCGACATGGTTGCTGTTTCCACGAATGTCGCTGATCTTCCAGTCGGTGCGACCCGCATAAGAGATCTTCAGGTCGACAACCTTTTTGGCACCGAGTTCCACATCCCCAAATCGAACTTCACCCGGTTCGACCACCACATCCGATCGAATCGTTCCGCTGACCGTCAATTTCACTTCGGCGTAATAAGGCCGATCGATCACGACGGTGATTTCGGCGTTCTTGGTCCCGATGAAGGCACGGGTATTGAACTGGGCGATGATCTCCCCTTTTTCCCAAGACTTTAGACTGTTCTTGGTCAGCACCGGTTTGGTGCAACCGCAACTGCTCCGCACCGAAGAAATATGGACGTCCTCTTCGAAGCAGTTTTCGATTACAAAAGTATGTTCCGTTTTTGCGTTTCGGCTGACGGTTCCGAAGTTATGGTTTGTTTCTGAGAACAGCTTCTGTCCCCACTGGTCGGCAATTGCATACGAAGTCCACATGGGTGCGACCGAAAGCGCGATCCATGTTAGGGACAAAACGATTGCAGGCAACGGTGCCGAGAATCGATTGGAAGCTCGATCAATCATCCGAACGGTCTCTCGTAGACGGGCAATATCGACAGGAAGTACCAGAATGGGGCCTCCCCCCACTCTGAGTTCAATGATCGGCATCAGCGACCGTTAAATTCGCTTTAATTAGCAAAAACGAAGTCTACACTCCACCTAGCTTTCTCAAGCTCCCCAGCTTGCCACTTTACGAACCGTTATTATGTCCAAGCCGTTTACGTGAACATACAGTGCGTTTCGCATGCCTCGCGGCCGTTTTGCAATGGCCGACTCATTTGCATACAACCTCCCATTTTTGAGGAATGATATTGAACTTGATAGCCCAAGTGCCTTCCATTCGGATCCGCTCGCTCAATCATTGGCCCGTGCAGTCGAAAGCGACCTACGTTTTGTACTGGATGACAGCATTTCGTCGCACCCGCTTTAACTTCGCCCTGCAGCGGGCGGTGGAGTTAGCCAATCAATTAGGCAAACCGTTGGTGATTCTAGAAGCGGTTCGCTGCAACTACCGCTGGGCAAGCGACCGGTTTCATCAGTTTTTACTGCAAGGCATGCACGACAATGCGGTCGACACCCTCGCTTCCAAAGCGTTCTACGTCGCATACGTGGAACCGTCCACCAAGGCAGCAGAGGGACTATTGGCGACCTTTGCTAGCCATGCATCGGCCATCGTTTCCGACGATTTCCCATGCTTCTTCCATCCCGCCATGTTCCGCCAGTTTGCAAACAAATGCGGGTGCGCCTTCGAGGTGGTAGATAGCAACACCATTGTCCCGATGCGCAGTGCCGACCGCACCTTCACCGTTGCTCATTCTTATCGAAGGTACATGCAAAAGGAAGTGTTTCGCGGGATGCCCGATTTCCCCGCCGAGTTTCCTCTTGAACAATTGGCTGCACCGAAGCTTGAGCGTCTCCCTCAAGAGATTACTTCAACGTGGCCGGTATGGGAATCGAAAGAAGCGATCCGCAATGCAAAATCATTCTCGCTGAGCGGTATCGACATCGATCATTCTGTCTCACCGACCGAAGAAAAAGGGGGGGTGCACCAAGCAGCGAAGGCCTTGAATGCATTTGCAGATTCCAAACTTTCGCAGTACGCGATCGCTCGCAACGAGCCAGAGCAACAGGGATCCAGTTGGCTTTCGCCTTACCTCCATTTTGGGCATCTGAGCCCGCATGAAGTCTTTCTTCGAATCGCCGCTGCCACCGGTTGGTCACCATCAAAGCTGGCAAAACCGAACGGGAAGATGAATGGATTCTGGGATATGGGAGACAACGCCGAAGCGTTTCTTGACCAACTGATGACGTGGCGCGAAATCGGATTCAATATGTGTTGGCGAGAAAGCAATTACCACCGCTATGAATCGCTCCCTAGTTGGGCAAAAAAAACGCTGGACGAACATTCCCGGGACGAGCGGCCGATCACTTACGAGCTGTTTCAGTTTGAACAGGCGTTGACGCATGATCCATTATGGAATGCCGCCCAACGGCAGTTGGTACGCGACGGTCGCATTCACAACTACCTTCGAATGCTGTGGGGCAAGAAGATCCTGCATTGGTCGAAATCGCCTCAAGAGGCATTGAAAATCATGATCGAGTTGAACAACAAGTATGCACTCGATGGCCGGGACCCCAATTCCTATAGCGGGATCTTCTGGACCTTGGGTCGATACGATCGCGCTTGGGGGCCCGAACGTCCCATCTTCGGAAAAATCCGTTACATGACCAGCGAGTCGACACAGAACAAATTCCATGTCAAGCAGTATATCCAGAAGTACTCGTAAACCAGCCTAAAGCGGCCGATAAGAAGCGAGCTGCTCAAAAGCGGAACGGCGCGAGCCGTCCGGTCAGGACCTGTAAAAAACCGCCACCACCTCAGCCATCACTTCGGAAGTCTGGCGACGTCCGATACGACAGGGATCGCCATTTGGCTTGCGCCCGGCCCCAAACAAATACACGCGTAGGCAGCTTAATCGACGAAGCAGAATTCGTTGGTGCTCAAGAGCGCTTTGATAAAGTTCGACCAAGAGGCCGCGGGAGGACTTGTACTCGCGGTCGCTTCTCCACTCCCATGACACGCTCGGACATATTCCAAGCTGCGCTGCAGTTCGGGGTCGGAGGGCTCACGTAGCAGAATCGATCGAAACAACGCTTTTGCAATCGACTGGCTCGATTCCAGCGACGGAGGGACCGATTCGTCAGATGCGACTGGCTGGGCCGCGATCGTTCGCTTTGCCAATTCCAAGGCGTAGTGTTCGATCATCGGGCTGTTCATAATGAAAAGCCCCTGCTGTGGGACCGTGGTTGTCAATCGATTCGGAACGTGTGCGTCCGGAGACGCGAAGTCAAACGACCGAAATACTCCCGGTAAATTCTGTCGGTCAATATAAGCGTACAGGGTACGTCGGTTTGAAAACGGCGGC
>JANODW010000828.1:0-8480 GCA_031412875.1 Pirellula sp.
TGCGCACGATGCCATCGTGAAAAGAAACCAATGGTAGCGGTTGAGATAGGTCCACCATGGACGCGTCAAATCATTGCCATCGGAAATCGGTTCGGAACTAGCATTTGGCACAGCGAGGCTCCCAGTAATTGGAATGCAGACGGAGGGGTGTAGGGCGTAAATGGTCGGTGAGCCGTTATAGCATATTTGAACCAGGACGCCTGTGCCCTAAATAGACGGGCGATTTTTAGGAGAGCGACTGGCTAAAACATACCAGCCGTAGTTTGGGACCATTGTCCCGAACGAACAAACGGACGGGACAACGGTCCCATCCTACGGTAGACTGCTTCCGGGGTAGCTATTTTTTACCAAACGCTTTCTCGAAAAGCTCCAACTGCATGGCTGCGTTGGAAAGCTCTGCCTCTCCTCGCTGAATCTCCTCTCGAATTTGGCTAACGATTTGCTGCTTGGCGGTCCATTCCGTTTGCATTGCTGTCCTTTTGGATTGTTCTGCAGCTAGCATCGCTTGAATGGCGGCCAATTGCTGCTCGATCTTCGCAATCTCCCCGCCAGCAGTCTCGAGTTGGGCTTTGGTGGCATCCGAATCGGATTGGGCAGTCGCGATCTTTGCCGTCGCCCCGGTGAGGGCTTGTTCGATCGCAAGTTTCTTGGCATTGAGTTCCTGAGGTATCTCTCGCACCCTCGCAATGTCGGATTGGATTCGGTCGACCTCTTGCTGTACGGCTGCAGCGGCAAGTTTTGCTGCGTCCCGCTTAGCGGTATTGGCGATCACGGCTTCGGCGGACGATTTGAGGGCTGCGGCTGCAGGCTCGCTTTTCTGTTCGGCTGCGAGTTTGATGGCGGTCCATTCTTGAATCTTAGTAGTGGTTCCTACAAACTCGGTGCTCTTAGTATCGAACATCGCTTTGATGTCCATGTTTTGTTTTTCCGCTACCTCGCATTGCGAAGCGATCGCCTGCATTTCGGTTTGAAACTTGGTGGCAGCTTCCGTTTGCGCTCGGACTTGAACGGTGAGGGCTGCGATTTGTGCATCGATAGCAACCAAATCTGCGCCGGGAAGCGTGCGTTGCGACTGCAATGAAACCATCGCGTCTTCCGCCATCTTCTTGGCTGCATTGGCCGCGTTCGATTGCCGATCCTTTTCGCTCTTGGATGCTTGGAGGGTAGCGACTTGGCCTGCATTGGCTGCGAGTTGCGCTACGATTGCATCGGATTGCGCTTTGAGTTGAACGGACAGGGCCGACACGGTTTGCAATTCCATCGTCGAAGATGCAATCTGGTTTTGAAGATCAGCCAAAAGTTTTTGGTTGGTTGCGTGTTGGGCCTGCAGAGCGGCCAACTCCGTCTCCTGTTTCTGCGATTCCGCAGTGGCCTGTTTCAATTGTTCCTGTGCACTAGCCAATGACGTTTCCAAAGGAAGTGGATTGGCGGAAAGTTGCTTTTCGTTTGTCGGGGTAGCGCGTTGCCACATCCTTACATTTCCCGTCCAATCCCCCGCAGCGACTTGTTTGCTATCGACGGTGATGGCAACTTCGTGGCCCGCTTCGACGAGAGGGGGCATTTCACCGGCCGCATTGCCGGCACCGTCCCATACCTTTACTTTGTTGTCACGCCCTGTTGAGGCCATCGTTCCATCATTGCAGATCGCGATGGCACCTACGCCTCCCGCATGGGCATCCCAAGATTTGATGAGTTTGCCTTCGTTCATGTCCCACATCTTGAGCGTTCCGTCCAGAGAACCGCTTACCAATGCCAACGAGTCCGGGCGCCATGCGATCGAACGAATCTCTCCCTTGTGCCCATTCAATTCTTGAAAGAGTCGACCGGTTTGGGATTCCCAGACGACTAGACCGCTGGCTCGATCGGCGGTAGCGAGAAGCAAACCGTCGGGGCTAAACCGAACGCAGTAGATCCAGTCGGTGTGCTTTTTCTGTTCGTATTTCAAGTTGCCTGTTAGGGTTTCGAAAACGCGCACCATTTTTTGGGGGCCAGCCATTGCGACCAATTGATTGTCATCGCTGATATCTGCCGCGAAGACGATGTCGAGTTCATCGCCGACCTTGGCAATTCGGTTGCCGGTTGCAATGTCATGCAAAGCAGCACAACCATAAGCGCTATGCCGCCCGCCTGCGATCAGGATCAGTCTTCCGTCGCGCGAGAAAGTGATAGATTGCGGTTCGCCTTCGGGAAACGGGATGATGCCTTGCAGTTGTCCAGTCTCGCTGTGATACAGGGAGACTTGCATCTGCCCGCCGACGGCCACCAAGGGCGACCAGGGACTTGCAGCGAGTGCTGAGATCGTTGCGGCTCGCGGTGTGAAAAACGGAGTCTGCTTGATCATCGAGACGGGCATCGGAGGAGCTCCCTCTGGTCTGGCTCCAGACACCATGCCGATCGCTGCCGCATTGGCCTTGGGCTTGCTGATCGCGGAACCGCTATTCTCGGGCATCCCTTGCTCGATCCAAGTTTTCAACAGGTCCACTTTGGCTTGCGGGATCATGTCCTGTTTGGGGGGCATATAAGGCTGTTCTTTGTGCGCCGTGAGGCCATACAGCCGCGACGATTCCAGATCTCCAGCCACGAGCGCTTCGCCGCCGCTGCCACCAGCCAACGTCGCTTGGTAGCTATCCAGTGCCAACCCACTCTTTTTGTCATTGGCATTGTGGCAGGAGGTGCAGTGTTCGCGAAAAATCGTCTTGATATGGTCGTCGTACGTAATCTTGATCGGATCTTCCGCAGCCAATGCGACACGAGGGAACTGTCCGATCGCCAAAACGAGCACGACTGGGGCTATTGCACCCGCCCATGATAGAACACTTTGTTGCACCCGAGCTGTCAAAAAAAGATTAAAATTCATGCTGGATCGATCAATGATTGAAAATGAATTCTCGGCTATTGAGGATGGCCCAAAAGACATCATGCAGTCCTTGGTCCTCGTTGGCCGATTCCGCGATGAGCTTGGTTAAATTCGCTCGTTCGGACTCTATGGGTTTTCTGCTTAGGCAGCGAAGGTAAATTTTTTCGATGATGGCGTCTTTATTCAGGCCCGATTCTTTCCATTTTTTCAAGGTAGCCCCTTGGTTTATTTTTCCGCTGGTAGCGTTTCCATTGATCAGGTGCAAGGCTTGCGATAGGGACGGGTCCGTGGTCGCTTCGTCGGCGCAGACGGTCGCTCGTGTGCTGCGGCCGAAGGAGGTTAGGAAATAGTTGCTGGTGGCTCCGTCGGCGATTTGGACAGCCCGCGCGCCGAGCGGTAGACCGCGAAATTTGTCTTTGGTTTCGGTCACTTGTGAGATGCAGTCGAGCATGCTTTCGGCGGGCACTCTGCGAACGATGGCGTGCGAATAATTCCGTTCGTCTTGTTGGTTTTGTTCGTTGGGGGTGCAGGACCTTTGATAGGTCATCGAGTTGCAGATGTCCCGCACGAGTCGCTTGGTGTCAAATTGATATTCCACCAATCGTTTGGCAAGTTCATCCAAGAGCTCCGGATTGCTGGGTGGATTGCTGGCGCGGAAATCATCGACAGGGTTGACAATGCCGACACCGGTAAAATGCGCCCAAATCCGGTTCGAAATGCTTTTTGCAAAATAAGGATTGTCGGTGCTGGTGATCCAATTGGCCAAGACTTCTCTGCGGTCTTTGCCGGTCACGTCGGGAGCAGGTCCGCCTAGGAATTTGGGGGGAACGACAGCGCCTCCCACGGGATGTTTGACATCTCCTCCGCCGCTGTTGAAGATGACCAACTGCCGATAGTCTTCACTCGTTTTGCGACCGATTTGCGAAAAGAAGGCGTTGAATCCGTAGTAGTCATTCATGGTCCACCGATCAAACGGATGATTGTGGCATTGAGCGCACTGTGTTCGAATCCCCATAAATGTCTGTGCGACATTCTCTGCCAGTTTCAAGCGATCCAACTCGACTTGGTAGAAGTTGGTGGCTGGGTTTTGGAAGGTACCTCCGGTCGCAGTAAGCAGTTCGCGAACGATTTTGTCTATGGGGGTGTTGGATGCGATTTTGTTGGTTAGCCAATTGTTGTACAAGTAGGCAGCTTTGTAGCTGACGTCATTCTTGCTTTTGATCATCAAGAGGTCGGCCCATTTCATCGCCCAGATTTCGCTAAACTCTTTGCGTTCCAGCAGCGTATCGATCCATTGCGATCGTTTGTTCGAATCGGTGTTGCTTAGGAAAGTGGCTGTCTCCTCTTCGGTGGGCAACAATCCCGTGATATCAATCGTCACTCTGCGAACAAACTCATCGTCGGAGCAGAGTCCGCTGGCAGGCAGTCGCAGCTTTTGCAGTTTCGCATTCACCAGAGTATCGACGTAGCTATCGCTGGATGCCGAATCGGTCGGTTTCAATTGCGCGGGCAACGCGAGGACTTGCGAGCCGACGGTATACGTGTCAAAACGAGCCATAACGAACGCTTCGCCGCGAACCCCACTGGTGATCCGACCGTCGAAGGCAACAGCAGCCGACCGCTCGTTGTTGGTGGTGAACGATGCGAGGTCCCAGACATCGCGTTGGGAACCATCCGCATAAGTTGCGATGGCAACCAAACGTTGCTTGGACTCGTCCCCTTCCATAACGGCTTGGTTGGGAAAAACTTCGACGGACGCGACCGCGGGCGGCTTGACTGCGTCGGCCGGTGCACCGGCTTGTAACCAGGTGAGCAACGTGGCGTAATGTTTGCTGCCCGGTTCAATTTTTTTGCCACCGGAATGCTGCACCGTGCCTGTTGCTTTCAAGAGGATTAGGCTTTGGTCCGGCACTGCTAAATTGATACGGCGAATTCCGATCTCACGCGTGATGCGTTGGTAGTCGCCCGCGGGATCGTAGCCGAATAGACTGAGCCGAAATCCGTCCTTACCGCGAGCAGCCCCGTGACAGGATCCGGTATTGCAGCCGACTTTGGTCAAGATCGGCATGACATCGCGTTCAAAGCTTACGGGGCGGACCAACTGCGAATTGGTGACTTGCACTTCCGCGCTGGCGGAGAGTCCTTCCCACTGGACTTGGATCGATGTAACGCCATCCGCCTTGGGTTGGAGAACGTTGCCATCTAGCAGTGCAAACTCAGGATTTGCGATCGTCCATTTGGCATGATCGGTAACATCCTGCGTGATTCCATCGGAACGGGTAGCCACGACGACAACGTGTTGACTATCCGTTTTGGCTCCGAGTTTGATCAATGGAGGATAGATGGCCAAGGTGCCCCATTCCGTTTTCGAAGCAGCCGCAGTTTCATCCGCGCTAGCGCATGCAAATGAGCTTAAGAAAAAGCACAGCAAGGTTGCCGAAACGGGTCTCAATCGAAAAACCTTAATCACTGTTTGCCTCTTTGTTGCTTGAGCATTTCTAGTCTTGTCAACGGCTTGGCGACTGCGTCGGGAGCGGGAGTGGTAGGGGGAGGGACGGTTGCCGCCGCTGCGACCGAGGGGGCAGCAGCCGGAGGTGTGATGGGCACATCGATTTGCACTTCTCCATTGCCATTGGTTTGGGTGATGACCCCCTTGTCGCTGGTAATGGTGGCGCGGCAAACGACGGTTTTGTAATTGCCCGCACGCGTTTCCGGTGGGATTTGCAATGCGAAGGAGACTTGTGTGCCATCTGCGGGGAACGGGATCTTGGGGGTAGCGACCGTGGTACCGGGAGGGATGCCGAGGATCTCGATTTCGGCATTGCCTTCGGCTGGCCGTTTCCATTTAGCGTTGATGACGATGGTCGCGCTTTTGCCTTGTTCGGCCATCGTTTTAGGGAATTTGAATTCGAAGAGCGAATCGGCAACTTCGACGTTTATAAACTCGGAGGCAACATGGATCGGCCCGTACCCGTTGTCCGTTGTCGCCATCACGACCAGTGGCCAAGTTCGAATCGCAGCGTTGCCGGCAGCGGTGAGTGGCAAGGCAATTGTGGATTGGTCGCCGGGGATAGTGACCGCAGAAAACGCAACTCCGCTCGGAGCGCTGAGCAATCGCAATTGGATCGGTTTATCGAACCCAGCGGTTCTTTTTGCATTGATGGTCAAAGCCAACGAACCGTTGCGAACGATAGGTACTTGGGGTTGAACCACTTCGATATCAAACGGGGCGGGATCTACCACAGCGACGGCCAGTTTGTCTTCGAAACGTCCCCAGACATCGACATTGTTCTGGCCTCGAACGAGTTGCGTGCGTTGGCGGAGCGGTCCGGACACGGACGTCTGGGGCGAGGTTGCGATGGTTGCAAACAGATCGACTAACTTTCCAGTGTTGGCGGCTGCGGCATCTGCCCGAAAAATCATCGGAATGGCTCCGAGGTCAGGTGCGCAAACGGCATCGGAGTGGCTCATCCCTGGGGGCAGTTCCGAAGTCGCAATGCGGGCTTCGCCGCCGATGGCCTTGCGAGCGACGGTGGTTTCGATGGCCATTCGCGATCCGCGGGGGACGTTGACCACTTGCGAGACATAGCGATTTTGTTCGTTGACGTTGGTGCTGACTTCGGGTGTTTGCAAAAGGACTTCGGCGCGATACGCGAAGTGTTTCCCGAATCGGCCCAAGTGATCGGAGACACACAACGCATACTTGCCATCCTCTGGTACTTTGAATTGCAAAAAGCAATCCGGGTTGTTGTTGATATCGTCGTTTCCGGCAAGGACCCCGCCGCCGACTTTCAATACTTGCAGAACCGCGTCCACTTGCGACCGCAAGGGTTTGCGAGCATGGACGCTGATCTCGAGTTGCTGATCTTTTTTTGCCTCAAAGACCCAGTAGTCGCGATCTTTTTCTTTTTCGAGGACGCCATTGAAGGCGACGGGAACTGGGGTAGCCATCGCAATTTGATTGTGATCTTCGTTGGGTTCCGATTCCAAAACATTGGGAACGGCGTTTACTAACAAGTAATTAGGAGAGGGGGAAATCTGCCCGTCTTTTTTAGACCAAACGCGAAACGCTGGAGTTGGCTGCGGAGGCATTTCAAAGGTTTCTTGCCACTGGTTGCCAAGCAAATCGGTACAGGTCGTAACAAGTGGCTGCCCCGGGGGGCCACCGCTGGGCACCATCGCGATCGGGCGAGGGAAATTGCCCACATGCAGTCGGTAGCGAGCCCGCTCGTTGCCTCCGAAGCTGCTTTCGCGAACCTCGATAATGTACTTGCCATCGGCCGGCGCGATCATGGCGCACAGGCAGTCTTGCTGGAGCATAACCGAGTCGTCGCTGGCGGTGATCTCAAATCGCTTCGCGTCATAGATTGCCACGTACGGGTCAAAAAAATCGTTCAAGTACGAGTGCCTCAATCCCTCGAGCTCGACATTCAACTGTTGCCCTTGTTTGAGTTCGACGGAGTAGTAGTCGACATCCTCGTTGAGCACGACACCGTCGATGGTGGAATTGAAATCGATAGGCTGGGCAGATTGGAACTCGCTATTGGGTTCCTTTTCAGCAATCGATGGGAGGGCGGACACATTGAGCAATCGCATGTTGCTCAAACCTGTGTTGGTGACAACTCGAAAGGGGTGCAAATCGCAAGCGGCGTCCTGCGAGGCCACGACCGTCACCTTGATGTTTTTGTCGTCCACCTTGGTAACGTTGGTGGCGGAAAGACCGGGCGAGTAAAAAACGAGTGAATGGGCATCCCCGAGCCGGTTGCCTGAAATGGTGATCTCTGCAGATGTCCCTCGTTGCAAGCCGACCAACGAGAGCGAGTTGGCTTCGGGTTCGGAGCCGTTCGCGCAAGCCACCATAAAGCAGATCACCATGGAACACAGGACCATTGGGCGAGCGAGCTTACAGAGGAGAACCAGGGCGAAAAACAGCTGAAACCTGCAAAAAATCCTGCTTAAGAAGTACATAGGCTTTTACAAAATTCTTGAGTTGCGTGGAACTTCAGCGGATGCAATGGCTGGCGGGAGGACGTGAAGCATCCAACGGTCGGGGTTAGACCAGAATCGGCTTGATCAGTTTGCCGCCATCGCAGATCTCGATTGGGCGATCGCCTGGCGACATCAATTCTTTGTCCGCCACGATCCCGAGCAGGTGATACATGGTCGTCGCCAAATCCTCGGGCGAGACGGGATCGAATTCAGGTTCGGTTGCCGTTGCATCCGAAGCGCCGTACACCAATCCGCCTTTGACACCGCCGCCTGCAAGCATGACGGAGAAAACTTTCGGCCAGTGGTCCCGGCCGGCATCATTATTGATTTTTGGGGTGCGCCCGAATTCGCTGCTTACCATGATCAGCGTCTTGGACAGCAGACCACGGGATTCGAGGTCTTCGATCAGTGCCGCGAGAGCTTGATCGAGTGCAGGCATGTCGCGACGCATCGCGCCGGCGATCCCAGCGTGCATGTCCCATCCGCCGTAGGTGACGGTGACAAAGCGAACACCGGACTCGACGAGCCGCCTTGCCATGAGCAATCTTTGGCCGGCTACATTGCGTCCGTATTTGTCGCGTAGCCCATTGTCTTCCGCTTCGATATTGAAGAGTTCCAGGCGACGCTCAGGCTG
>JANODW010000829.1:0-2470 GCA_031412875.1 Pirellula sp.
GGGTATGTCCTCTGCCGGATAGTGCAGTCCGAGCCAAGACGGCAGGTCATCTCGCTTACTCTCCGCGACGACTTCGCCGTGATAATCTGCATGAAAACGATATACCATCACCCGATCGAAATCGGTCAGTGTGCGAAATTCGCTGACAGCGAGATTGCAGAAGCTTTGCAAATTTTCGGCTGCTTGAAGCCGAGCTACAGTCTTCTTGACGAGGGAGTAGTAATCGGGCTCTACAATATTGCTTCGCCGCGTTGCGTCAAACTCAACGACTACCAATCCGTCTATGCAGTGTACAATAAGATCCAAGGGGGGCGCGTCCCCGCGCTCCGGAAGCGTTAGTACGTAGAGTGGATTGCGTTCGGTCGGTTCCGTTGCAAGAAAAGTTCGAAGACGATCTTCTCCTTCCTCACCTATGGCCACGCCAACGGATTGCATGAGAACCTGGTTCGCTTCGATCCCCAGCAACTCTACTAAGTTCTCGCTCGCTTGCAAAACGGTCAGGTCGTGCTTCCTCAGAACCAACAACGCCCCATGAGCCTGGATACACCCCGGCGTCTGAATAGGTTCTGAGTCACAATTCGTAATTGTCACTCCGTGCCTCTTCACGCTATAAGGCCGGTCGTCACCCCATGGTGAAGAATTTGAACGCGATGTGTCAGCCATCAGTGCTTCCTCGCAAGAACCATGTCCGAAGTGTTTTAAAAGTCTCCAGTGCAGTGAATAGCACACGATCCTGGGTTTGCTGAGTCAAAGCAAACGAATCTAAAGTAGATCGAAAGGTTTGCCACATCTCGCCTGTACGCTGTCCGTATCCGCGAAAGAAGTGACCGCCCGATTCAGGAGTCACGTTCAAGACTTGCTGAACGTGACGGCTAATGTACTGACCACCCAGGGTTGCCCCTTCCACAACATACAAGCTTCCGAATACCGACTCCGAAGATCCGATGGACGCGATTTGAGCGCACAGTGGCAACAACTCGGGACGGTCCGTGCCAAGAAATCGCAGATCTTGTTCAATCAACGACACCTTTCGCCGCCCTGCAAGAATTGATCTTTCTTGAAAGCACAATCATGTTGAAATTACTATTTCGGAACACGCTGCCGGCGATTGTTGTTGTACTGACTTTTTCGGCATTGCATTTGCCTGCACAAGATCCTTCGTCGGCGGAATTAAGCGCTATTCAGCAGCAGTCCACGAGCATCGCTCGCATTTTCCCCTCCGCTGAGGTCGAAAATCTTCTTAAGAAAAGGAATTTTCAAGCCAAGACGATTTCGACCTTGAAGAAGGCTGTTCAGTCGATCGAAAATGGTTGGGATCGCCAACTCGAAGAACTCCAACGCAGTAGCTTCAAGGATGAGGCCAAGCGTCAATGGTTAGCTAAGTGCCGAAACGAATGTATCAAACTTGAAAAGGACGCCTGCGCCGAAGTTTATGAGAGCACTCGCAACGATGAACTGAAAGTGCTTTGCGCGATGATGATCCAAAAGAATGCAGCATGCCTACAGTCTCCGATTTGCGTTGAGTCGTTGCGAATCGCCCCAAATCGCTCTGACCGAATACGAAGCTTAGTCTCCGATTTTGATGCCGACATGGCTAGAGCGACTTCCAAGGCCACGTCCGATCAAAACCAAACGCCCCAAGCAAGGCAGCAGGCATTCTTACGTGAAGTGAGAGACTTAGCAGAAAAGATGGTCGGCAGAATATACGGCAATCTGACCCCTGACCAATTGGACGAAATCTTCTTTTCATTCGATCCAATCTCAAGCTACGACGAGTTCGCGGCCAAACTCCCTTCTGCTTCCGTGGAAGCCATGGACAAGGAACGACGCTCTTGGTCAAAGTAAATCTAAATGGCTTGCAGTTTCCTGACAGCTCATTTCGGAACCGAAGAGTAGGTTGTCTTGGTAAGGCTGGGCTGGGAGGAGCGGGAGTCGCTTTCGGCAAAAGCGACCTACGGATAAATCACAAACTGGAAGCTTAGGCCACTATGTAGCGACTGTGTAGCGAGATGGGCTCGATCGGTGCTATAATGAAGGTCGTACGAGATTATCCCACCCATTGCCAATACGTCCTATGCCCGTCCAATTCTCAGGCTCATTTTTTGCCGTTTTAGGCATGTCCCTTTGTTTCGCGATTGTTTGCGAACATACGCTCGTCGCCCAAAATGCGATCGACTTCTCGCATGAAATCGTACCGATTCTTCGCAAGCATTGTTCGGAATGCCACGCAGGCGATCATCGCAAAGGGAGCTTCTCCTTCAACACTCGCGCCGACTTGTTGAAAGGGAGTGAGAACGGACCTGTTCTCGAACCAGGAAAGTCCGAGTCGAGCAAATTGATCGAAGCGGTCACATCGACGATCGAAGGGGAACGGATGCCTCCGGAGGGCCCGCGACTCTCCAAAACGGAAGTCGACTTGCTGAAGCGATGGATCGACGGTGGTGCAACATGGGAACAAGGGTTCGCGTTC
>JANODW010000830.1:0-13920 GCA_031412875.1 Pirellula sp.
AATGACGATGTGGTGCTGGGTTCTACCGTAACCGCGACGACCGGTTCCATTCAAGTATTGCAAGTGGACGACTTGCAAATCCGTGGCGATTGGACATCGTTGGGCAGCGTCTCGACCACCGGCAGCGCCTCGTCCAAGACCCATTTAACGGCCAACATTACGACTAGCGGCGGTAGCATTACGATGGCGGGTGGGACTTTGCTTGTCAACGGAACAAGTGCCCGTCAGATCAAATCAGGTGGTTCCAATGCGACCGTCGGGGGTTCGATTGCGTTAGGTGAAATCGATGGAGAGATAGACACAGCCCAGCTTGAAATCGACTCGCGAGGTGTGGCCACCGCGGGTGACATCTCGCTCGGCAATGTAACTGCCGCTGCGGTGAACCAAGGGCTCAATCGATTGCATCTGAAGGCCAATAGTCCCATTGGCGGGCAAGTTTCGTTGAGCAGTATTCGATTGATTGCCAAAGGTGCAACACCTGCATCGCTTACGGTTGAGTCGAGCGGTAGCCCCATCTTTGCGGACGGGACAATCGACTTGAGTACCAATGCAATCGGACAAACGGGAGGGACGGTTAGCTTTGGAAGTTCCATTGTAGCGCCCAAGTCGCCGAACAGTACGTTGGTAATCAACACGAGCAATACAAACGCGACGGCTGGATTGGATGGCAGCAATGGTGGCAGCATCACGTTGGGTGGTATCGGTATGCATCCAACGGATTTGTCCTTTTTTAACAGTGTCACTCTCGATCTGGGGGCAACAGATGTTTTGGATTCTGCTGGGACATTGCGAGTTGGCACGGTCGCGAACTCATCGATCCTCGTGGATGGCGTTTCCGGGACGGGGATCCGCGTCGTCGGAAAGATTGACAATGCAGCGGGAGCAGTTCTGCGTTTTGAGACGAACCCCAGCGGCGTCATTCAAAATTCGTCGGGGATCGATGTGTCGAGGGCTAAGTTTATCGCTACGGGTGGATTGGTTTTTGACACGTCGAACGGCAATAGAGCATTGAATGCGGGAGATGTCACACTGGGAGATATTGGAACCGTCGTGCGACCGGTGTCTTTGGTTATCGATACGCGCGGCACGGTTAGCTCAGGGCATTTGATCTTAAATGATGGACTTGCCGGATCCCCAACCCAAATCGTCATTGATGGAAACCTTGATTTTTCGGACGTCGCAATCGATTTGATGGACGACGCATACCTCCAATCGCAAACCGATGGAGCCAGCCTTCGGCTGGGAACGACCAATGCAGTGGGGGGAGCGCGAAACCTGGAGTTGAGATCAGATGGAGGGATCGTTGTTTCATCGATCGAATTGTCGGGAGGGGCTCTTCAAGCGATCGTAGATGCGAACGACACAGATGCGGGTGCAACCTTTCGCTCGAACGGTTCCATCAGCGCAGGAAGCGTAACCATCGGGGGAAGTGGGGCCAACAACGATATCGTATCGATAGGGTCCAGCATCACCACGACAGGGCAAGTCGCTTTCTCGAACCTGGATCAGTTGAGGATCCAGGGTGCTATTTCCGCAGGAACTACCTTCGTCGCTGGAAATATCGTGGGATCGATCGATTTCAGTGGCAATAGCGGTATTGTGGCAAATGGATCGATCGATCTTCGGTCGTCAGTGAACTCTATCGTACTTTCAGGGACGGCTGGCAATACGACGAACATAGATGCAAAAGGAAACGATAGCCTCGTTTCGCTTGCGAGAATCACGTCGACCAATGCTGGAACGCGGCTTAATGTCAGGAGTGATTACAGCGTTGATTTGAGCGATGTCGATATGCGAGGAAGTACTTTGGACGTGCTGATCGGCCGCTCCACGACGCGTATCGATGCGAAAGCCGTGGTTCGGCAAGTTTTCGCTGGAGGATTCATTGCCAACGGCACTTCCACCGCGAATGGCTCGATCATCCTGGATGGTTTGCTCGACATTGGTACCGGCGGGGTGAGTATCCAAAACTTGGCCATGCTCGACGTGAATTTCAAGATAACGTCGGCAGGGGACATCGTTGCGAATAATGTTCAAAATCGCATTCGCATTGCCGCGGGGGTCTCGATTGAATCCGATCGCGGGATCGATTTTCAGTTGAATGTCGGGCAGATCCAGTTGGTCGGCGGAGCGGTCGTGCAGACCAATTTGTTTCAAGCCGACGGCGATTCCAGTTCGCTGAAACTTGCATCCATCACGACTCTCCAAAACGCCGACATGATTTTGAGTTCTGCAAATGGTATCAACGTCGTGTCCATCGACGCGGCCGGAAGCGCATTGGATGTTCGCGTCGACAACAATAACAACACGCTTGGTTCGCGATTGGATGTGGGTAAAATAAAAGCTTCCGAGGTGTCCGTTCGAGGCGGTGCTACGATCAACGACATCGCCAGTTTTAACGATCTCGTCGAATCTGTATCCGGGGCTATTTCTATTGGTTCGTTTAGTGTCATAACGCTCAATAACGACCTGCTTTCCTCACTTGGTGTCGACATTGCGAATGTCGGTAGCCGAATCATCCTAGGTGCGGGACGGACGATCGGTGCAGCGGATGGAAACATAACGCTCAACAGCAATGTGAATGAAATAGAGGTGCTCGGTGGAGTAGGATCGACCAACACTTTTCGATCCGCAAATGGTAGCCTGTTTGTGTCTCGGCTGACGGGATCGAGTTCCACTAGTTCGGTAGTGTTGAGAGCGGACAGGGATATAGAACTGGGGTCGAGTCAGTTGGATTCGGCGCTGCAGATTGTGGCTGGCGATCGCAACAGTAGTACAGGTGCTTTCAAAGCCAATGGAGTGTTGGCTGCAGCCTCCATCGCATTGAATGCTGCGACTGGGATAGGGACGCTGTCTCCCATTGCAACGGCGACGAGCAATATCAGCGCATTGAACAGACTCGGTGGGACGGTTCGAATCGCCAACCAATACAACAGTTTAGTGACCGTATCGAGTTTGATTTCCAATGAGGGGGGGAATATCGGATTTTCACAATCCGGTGGAGGAGCCGTTCGCTTTCAAAGGGTGACGAGCAACCCCGATCTAAGCCCCGCCGGTGACGAATGCAACATTGTGCTAGGAAACCTCGAGGGCAATCTCACGATCGAAGGCCAAGGCGTTTTGGCAGGGGGCTTGGGTAGTGTTTTGGTCGAAACGAATCTTTCGGGAAACATCCAATTGGTTTCCAATGTCGTTGCCAATGGCGGGACGATAAACATCCGTTCCTCGCAAGGAATACTTGGTAGCGGAGTTTTGAAGGGGGGAGTGGTCAGTTTGATTGCGGGCGAGGGAATCGGCGCGACAGGTGCAATCCAAACCGAGACATCTCAGTTGAACGCGATTTCGCAAATCGGTTCGATCGATATCCGCAATTCGTCGTTAGCAATCACGCATGTCGGGCAATTGAGATCGGGAGGATTGGGGACCGTTCAGTTCGGTCAGTTTGGGGGCGGAGATGTAGTTTTTTTGGGAGTATCGACTGGAAACGCGTTCACGCCGGCTGGCTCCGATATCCGTTTGCGCAACGACAGCGGTTCGGTGATAGTTCAAGGGAGCGTATCTGCCGGTGGGGATGGATCGATTCGTTTGAATGCTCAGAACAACTTGATCTTCGGTGCGAGTGCAATAGTTCAAACCAACGGAGCCAATGCTACGATCAGGGGGGATGCCGGCGGTCAATTTCAATTTACGCGTGGCGCTACGCTGCTGATAGGAAGCGAGGACGCAACCACAGAGTCCGTTGTCACTAGCATTCCACCGCAGGTCCAATTGAGGCCGATTGTTGATTCGTTGGGAGTGAACGTGGATTCGGGTGGGCTTGCCTCACTTGATTTGCGAGTGGATGGTTCAAACCCCTTGCTATTGGATCGCAATTTCTCGGTGGTGATCGATTGGGGGGATGGGAAAATCGATCGCTTCCCGCTGGGGCAAATCTCATCCACGACGGTCAATCCTCAGACTACGCGGTTCGATGCAGGAATCCTCTATCGGATTACGCATCAGTACTTTGGCAATCCCAATGCGAACGATCCTGTTGCAGACATCCCGATCTCCGTAACGGTCGGAATCGATGCCCTCAATCGCATCCAGCTCCGCGATTCGCAGGGGCCGATCCAAGGCCTGACCGTCGTCTTAAATGAAAGCCTGGTTGTTCCGGCCGCTGGCCTTTTTACTTTGCGATTTGATTTGCCACAAAGCGCCATTCCCCAAAGCCGCATGGTATTCAATAATTCCGTCGAACCCCAGCTCGATACGAGTACGGAAGCCGCGGTTTCAACGGTGGATATCACCGTCTCATCGGGCGATTCAGGTGTCGAAAAAGTTCGAACGTATGTTCTGAGAATCATTACACCGATCGACGAGCAGGGGGCAGTGAATGCAAGCGAGCAGATCGTTTTGACGGAAGAAGATATTCAGGACTTGAGCTCGGGCAAGCTTTTCGAGCGGTTAGGCGACAATAGGTATCGCATTTACTTGATACGTGAAGATGGGAACGAGATGTTGTTAAAGGATTTTTATCTCCGAAATCACCGTCCCATCGAGATTGAAGATGCTCCAGCGACGCCCGAAAGAGAACTAGGGGAAGAGCAATTACTCGACCAAACCCCTTCGGCTTCGCGTAGCAACGAGGATGTCGGGACGGCCAGATTGCAAGACGAATCCCCCTCGGTGCGAGACAACGGAGCCCCGGAGTCTTCAGTCCTCGAAGCGGCCGTAAGCCTTCACGAGGAACCGATGGCCCATGCGTTTCTGGCGATAGGGCCCGTGTCACAAACAACGCGATCATGGCGCAAAGCGGCCAGACGTTTTAGAGCTGGTTGAGCGAGTGCACTGGCCAATTTGGATAATGTGTTGCAGATAATTGTGGAGATGGGTGGATGCAAAAATGTGCGCTTTGCGAGTTCGATTACGAGAATGTGAAACTGCAAGAGGGGCGATGCCCGCAATGCGGGAGCGTTATCAATTGGCCAGAGGAACCGGATTCAAGCCCGCCACAAACTCTATCCTCTGGAGAGACGGATCGCACGCCCCCCACCCCACCAGCCCCTGCCGCCCTTCATGCAGTTGATGCTGCCACACACTACTTCATGCCAGAAACGGACCCGTCCAGTTCGCCCATTCCCGAAGCGATAGACAAGGTCTGGCGAGACTCTATTCAAGGCACAGTGGACCCTAGATGCACCCTCAAGGGCCCAGAGGTGGGATACACCGTTTCCGATTCGGTGTTTGCGGTTTTGCCTCGCGAGGTGCGATCGCCGCTGAACGTCACGGACAAACCAGTTGACTACGAGCTCTTGGATTTGATTGGTCAGGGAGGAGTGGGTGTCGTCTACACTGCCAGGCAAGCGTCAATCGATCGAACCGTCGCGATCAAGATGCTGCGGGATGAGTATCGATCCCGCAACGAACACCAAGAAAAGTTTCTCGCCGAAGCGATTTTAACGGGCGAGCTGGATCACCCAAACATCGTGCCTATTTACGACCTGGGACGAAACAGTTCCGGGGAACTGTTCTACTCGATGAAGAATGTCGTGGGAACGCCATGGGATCGGGTAATTGGTCAGAAGTCAACTCGCGAAAACATCGACATCCTTCTCAAGGTCTCCGATGCCGTTGCCTTTGCGCATTCTAGGAGCGTAGTTCACCGCGATTTGAAGCCAGAGAATGTGATGCTGGGTAGTTTCGGCGAGGTCCTGGTGATGGATTGGGGTATCGCGGTAGCGACCGAGGGTTTTCGGAGAACGTCCAGTATCTTGAGATCGCAAGCCATGGGTGGTACCCCAGCCTACATGGCGCCAGAACTGGCCACAGGGCCAATTGGTGAAATAGGTCCGGCGGCGGACGTCTATTTGTTGGGTGCCATATTGTTCGAAATCCTTACAGGTTCGCCACCGCACTACGGCAACAATGTAATGGAGTGTGTGCGCAATGCCGCCGAAAACATTATCAGGGAAACAACGGTTACGGGCGAATTGATGGAAATCGCAGTTCGCGCGATGGCTACTTTGCCCCGTCGACGATTCCGTTCGGTGCAGGCATTTCAAGCAGCTATTCGGCTCTATCAGTCTCATAGCGAGAGCTTGATGCTCTCGGACAATGCGGAAACGGAACTGAACACCGCGATTTCAACAAAGGACTACCGAGGATTTTCGCGAGCGGTATTTGCATTTGACGAAGCGATTTCACTTTGGAACGAAAACGAAGCGGCCAAAATTGGCTTGTCGCGAGCAAAGATTGCATACGCCGAATCCGCGTACGAAAAAGGAGATTACGACCTAGGGTTGTCCCTGCTCGACGATACGGACGACATGCATACCAGCCTGATTCGGAAACTGCAGTTGGCGATAGTGGATCGCAATGTCAGACAGAATCGATTCAAAACCATTCGAAAGCTGGCCGTTGCACTCACTGGGTTTATTATTGTTGCAGGGTCCATCGGGATGGTCGTTATATGGACGCTGTATGGACGCGCAGCAAAGCTCAACGCGGATCTCGATTTATCGAAGAAGACGCTTCAAGGGGAATTTGAAAAAACGGCTGAGGCACTCATGTCAGAGGGTGTACAACGTAAGAAAGCAATCCTTGCAGGCGAAATAGCAGATGAACGACGCAAAGACGCGGAGATAGCGCAACGCGATGCGGAATTCTCCCGCTTGAAGTCCATCGCGCAAAAGCAACAAGCCGAAGAGAGTTCTTACTTTGCTGAAATCGGATTGGTCGGAGCAAGCTTGCAGCAGAATCAATTTTCGATCGCTTCTGAAATTTTGAGCCAACAGGAAAAGTCAATTGCCAAATCCAAGATACGCCATTGGGAGTGGGGGCGACACCGTTACGTTGTCAACGGAGGGAGCAGCGATGACCCCGTACCGAGTGTGGTGACCTATCCAACGGACGAGACGGTGGAATGTATCGATCGTTCCGTTGATGGGAGATGGATCGCTGTGGGGAAATTGGCAGGAGAGTGTGAACTATGGCATTTTCAAGGCGCGCAGCCTGCATTCAAGATTCGACATGGCCGCTCTCTGACCGACGTCGACTTTAGTTCGACAGGCGATTTCATTGCAACCAGTGGTGTCGATGACGACAATTCCGGAACGGTTTGCATTTGGCGACTCCGAGATGGTCAAGAACCCTTGCTGGAGAAAAAGCTACCTATGAAGACAGGCCCAGCCACTGCGGTATCCTTCTCAAATGATCTGCAGTCCGAGTACGTCGTTGCGGCAGATAACAAGAGGGTCGGACGCATATGGAAATGGAAGGAGAATCGCGAGGTGGTTTTGCTAGGCCATCTCGAGGCCATCACGTCGGTAGAATTTTCACCAAACAATGAGTGGGTGGTGAGTTCCAGTTACGACGGTTCCGTGCGCGTTTGGAGAGCGGAGGACGGAGCTCAAATGCAACGGTTCGTGGGGCACAATGCGCCCGTACTGAGTGCTGCCTTCTCGCCCAATGGCGAGCGAATTGCCTCAGGTGGGGCGGATCGCCGCGTACTGCTGTGGTCCGTCGAATACAACGAGAATCCATCGCAGCGCGTCGACGATGTGATCATGCAGTTGCGGGGTGAGCCGCTACCCAAGCAGCTTTTTCACTCCTTTGAGGGACACCAAGGCACCATCCAGGATATCTCATTTTCTTTGGATGGCATGCGCCTTATCTCGTCGGCTAATGACAATGTCGTTCACCTTTGGAGCGTTCCCACGGATTTGCCTGACCAGCCCTCGCGTCCAGTGCAAAGGCTGCGAGGTCATGGGGGATGGGTGCGAGCTTGCCGCTTTACTGCGGATGGGACACAAGTGATCTCGGGGGGAGACGATCGCTCATGGAAAATTTGGCGACTGGACAGCTATCGTGAAAACCAATTGCTCAAGTCTCAGGGGTTACAGATACACGACGCGCATTTTTCGCCAACGGGTGAGTTGATCGCGACTGCCCATTCCGATGGAACGATCGGCCTGTGGAGTTCCCAGTCGGGAAAACGCGTCGCTCAATTAAACGATGGCCATGAATACCTTACTAACCGAGCTAGATTAACGCCCAATGAACAGCAGATTGCGACAGCGGCAGCAGATAATACTTTGCGGCTTTGGGACCTGCAACGAGGAACTCAGTTGGCATTGATCGAACATTCAGGTCGCGACGGTATTTTTTCGATTTCGCAGAATGGAAAGTGGCTGGTAGCGGGTGGCGATGAGCTAGGTCTCGCAATTTGGAATCTGGAAACATTGGACACGCCCACGCGCCTTCGAACCTGGCCAAACAAGTTAGCAGGAAATCCCAAGCCGCCCCTCATTTCGCCCGTTGCGAGCGTCTCCATTTCGAATGATGGAAAGAGTGTCGTCGTCGGAGACAAGCAGGGAGCGATTGAGATATGGGATGTGACTCGCGGAGAAATGTCGAATAAGGTCTTTGGACATTCTGAATCGGTTGTCGCTAGTTTCGTGTTGCCCTCTAAGATAGGTTTCGATTCTATGAACACCGCCATGACGGTTAGTTCGGACGGCAGCGTGGCATGGTGGAATTGCGATACGGGAACGGCATTGCCCCGCGAAAGACTAAAGCACTTTGCACCGATACAATGCGCCTCACTTTCAGCGAACGGTAAATTTCTTGCTACTTGCGCGTCCCTGGACGAGAAACGCACCCGGTTCTGGCTATGGGACTTGGAAACAGGTGAAGTGCTTGGGACGAAAGATATTAGTGGATTTTTCGTTCAAGATCTTGTGTTCTCCTCAACCCAAACGCCGTCCGTTTTCGTAACTGCTGCGAACTCGGTTGATTCGAAGAAAGGCGTGTGGCAGTGGAAACCGAATATCAGTGAGTGGCGAGAGTTTGGTTCCGCAGCGATGAAAACCGATTCGCTTTTAGGTGCAGTGCCAGCACAGAATGATTCGAAATTGGTTACCTATGGTGGTCGCGGTGCGAGGCTTTGGCAAATTCAAAGCGGGAAGGAGCTTCAAAGTTTTCGCCCATCGTCGTCAATTCATTCGATTCGATTTAACTCGCAGGGAACCCAGTTGGCTTCGGCCAGCGCGGACGGGACGGCGGTAGTTTGGAACATTGCGGAGAAAGCATCTTTTCAAAAGCTGGTCGGAGGGCATACCGGAGCGATTCGGGATCTGTCGTTTTCGAAAGACGACCATTCCTTGATTACAAGCGGTGCAGATGGACGCATTGTGATCTGGGATGTAGCCAGCGGGACGTCGATTCTCACCGGTAGGATTTCAGAAACCACTGTCGTTGGCAATGCAATTCGGACGTCACCGAACGGGACCGTTTTAGCGGTTGGTTGCGATGACAGCTCGATTCGTCTTTATGAGGCTACAACATTGCAGATGCTGCGTGTTTTCAAAGGTCACAGCGCGGCAGTTACTTGTTTGGCATTTTCTTCCGATGGGCAATGGATGGTTTCGGGCGCTCAGGATAAAACGATCCGCGTATGGTCGGTTGCTACAGGAGACGAGTTCACGAAGCTCCTCGGGCACTCCGCTCCCCTGGAATCGGTGGAGTTCTCGAGCGATGGATTGCGCATCCTATCGGCAAGCCAAGACACCACGGTGCGACTTTGGGACATTGGCCGAACGATGCAATCGACAATGCAGGAAGCGAACAGCGATCAGAATGAAAACAACGCAAGTCTTGGCGAAGTGCTCTCGCTCGAATATCACTTGAGCGAAACAACTGCGGCGGAATTTTCGCCCGATGGCCGTACTATCTTGACCGCAGGAGTAGATGGCGATGCGGTCCTTTGGGGCTCGGAACGGATCCCACCTTCGATTCGGATTAGCAATTCCAACTTAACCTTTCGCGAGGAAGGCAGCAGGATGCGAATCGATCCCAACGCAGTGCTTTGCCAACCGGGTACTTTGGACCTCGAGGGAGCGACGCTGGTGATGGAATTCGACAGCGAGGCCAAAGCGCTCGGGAAATTGTTTCTGGATAGCAGCGACGGCATGTTCTCGAACGATGGTCAGAATGTGTTCTACCATTCCTCCAAGGAAACTGCCATTGGAATCGGCAAATGTAGCGAGATGACAGGCCGCAGGATTCAAATCCTTTTTTCGGAATTAGCGACCCATACCATCGTCGAACAATTGATTCGTCACTTTGGCTTTCAGGCGGATATGCCATTGGCAAAGGACAGCACGCAAGCTGACGCGTTTACCATGGAGCTTTTGGATCGCCAAGGAAAGTCCGGGAATTGGCAACCCGAACGCGTTCGGATCAACTACGTCCCGGATCGCAATTGACTCGATCCTTGTTGTCATTTGGTTGCTTTCCAACTCTTTTTCTTAAACCACTTTCTACGGATTTCAGCAAGTCCTCTCAACGCCCCCAGTTTTTCCGAGTGCCTACCGTTAACATTGGGAAAAGCGACCATAGATCCAACATGAACCTGTACGCGTAGACACCTTGAACAAGTTTGCAAAGCGATTAGCCAAGGAAAAAGTACATCAAGGCTAGGCTGACGAGAAGTCCGACGGCAACGATCGCTCCGAGGTTGGCAACCAAACTCTCACGCTTGTTGGCGGCGAGGGCGTCGTTTGTCCATTCGATTAACTCTTGTTCCTCACCCATCTTTTCGATGACACCTTTGACGAATGCTTGACGATCCAGAGTGTCACCGGTTGCTGCAAAGTAACATCCGCTGAAGAGTGCCGAAGCGCTTTCGTCTTGTTTGGTTTCATCGCAGCCGAAGCCACCGGAAAGAATTTCTCCCAATCGTCCCTTCCAACCACAGCGCACTTTCGAGAGCAGTTCATAGAGGCGTGTGTTGCCTGGCCGAGTCAAAGCATGTTCCTCTCGAAACAATGTATACGCCCAATCTTCGAAGACACCACAAAGGTGGGTTGCTAGCGCTACCATTTGATCGCGAGAGGGTATCGCCTGGATATCGAAACGGCGTCCAAAGCGTTGACTCATGGCTCTTTCACGACCGACACGGGAGATGAGCTCGCGAAAACCGCGTTCCTTCTCCAATCCGACAACCAACGCTGAAACGGGAACTTTAAGCTGGAACGCATAGCGTATTGTGTCGAGGTCGCCTCGAATGGCGCGTTGCAATTCTTCCAACTCGGTCTGCGATGAATGGATGGACTCAAGTTGAATCAGGGAAAGGATACCATTGATTGCACAGAGCGGTTGTCTCGCCCTTCGCAAGAGGTGTCCCAGATACTGTAGCTCTTGGAGACAAGCAGTTGAGTACTGGTGCGAAACGAGTACCGGTTTCTGCGTGCTAAGCGTGTCTACTCCACCCGAAATAGTCATATTCGACCGCATTGGGTTTGTTGGTCGGCTCGCGGCGGATCGGTCCTGCGGGCGAGTCGGCGCTGGACTCCGCGTTTGGGCGGTCGTCGGGATGGGTGCATTGGATGCCGGTGAGGCTGGGGGAACGGGCATGCCTGCTTCCCCAAGCATGAGCGTACCGCGAAAAGATCCGGGGCCAGATGGAGGTGGGGCCGATGGCACCGGGGCGTTCGATCGCGGTTGGGTTGGGTTTACAAAGTCGTTTAGTTCCAGGGTGCCACGGATGTTTGAGCTTTCGGGGCGGATACTCTGGCTGGGAAGACGAGTCGGTTCAGGTGTTGGCTCCCAGGTTGGGGCTTGCATGCCCGGCGATTGCATGCCTGGCGATTGCATTGTCGAGGGCTCCCCACGAGGAGGAGCATTCGCTGTCTCGAAATTGTTGGGCGATGCCATGGGCGCCTCGATACTTAGACCAGTCGCTGCAGCCTCCGTAGCCAACTCTTCACGCAGCGACGCTAAGGCGCTGGTCCAGCTTGCATCGGTACAAAATAGATAGATCGCTTCGGAGTTTGCGTACCAGTGGATCGGAGCCGGACCTTGGGGAACGCCTTCCACGCTGAGCCGCAGTCCGGAGGCGGTCATAATTGCTTTTTCTTGCGCTTCGCCGCTGGAACCGGTGATGAGAAAGATCGGGATCGAGTCGATAGAAAGTTCGTTGGCAGCGAGAGCCTGCATCCCTGCTCTCCAGGCTTGATCGACTTCTGGGTAAGCGATTGGGGCTCCTTCCAACCAGATCTCTATCGTTTTGTAGACGGCAAACGGGATGGCAACGACGAGCGCCAGTATTCCCAGGATGCGCCACCAACTGTAAGAATGACGCCAAGGGATGTTATTCGGGTCCAGCCAAAAAATGATCCAAACCGTGATCACCGTGGTGAGCAAAAAAAGGACAGTTAAAAAGGTAGCGCAGCCGGGCGTTGTGACTGGGATCAGTCGGGCGAGACAACCCAGTCGTTCGCCTTCGGCTCCCTGGTCCTCTGGGAGAGCTTCATTTCCTCCGGTCGCGTCGCTCATTCAATCCTCTTCCCGCTATGTGTTTGTTGTCAGGTTTCTATCGAGGCAAATGCAGAGCAAAGTAGATGACGTTCCAGGCCGCCAATATTGAGGCAAACAACCACGGCCAAACCACCCTGTTTTTTGATGGCAGAGGGGGCGCGCCAGCGATAGTGCGAGATGCCTCTTTTAAGGCTGGCCGACCCTGACCCAATCGAATCGCCATCGAAACCTGTTTTGCCCAAACGTTCAAGTCTTCGGGAAGGCCAAGGCTTTCCGTAATCATCCGTGCGAGAGACGGTTCGCTGTAAATTCCTCGGAAGCCAAGAATGACACAAACGTAATAGACCTCCAAAGCATCGCGCAGGCTGAGCCCCGACGTTTCCTTTGCATTCACAAAGAACCGTTCCGCGCATTCGCGTGTGTTAAACAGTTCGCGTTCCATGACATTATTGCTCCACCACTCCCGATGAGACCAGCTTGCCTCCACCAGCATTTCATCGATCCAAGCTACCAACGCGTAACGAGTCAATTGCCAATCTCGGCCGGCACCCACGATCGCTTCGCCTTGTTCCAAAAATGCTCGAAGGCGTACGCGTTCCTCATGCGGGTTCGGCTCGGCTCCCGAATCGATGCGATCGAGCAAATCCAGCGAATGCAGAAGAAAAGGGTCTACCGCCAATGAGTGTTTGGGGGTCATGATTGCACCGGAACCGCAAAGAGTGCGAATTTAAGAGCAATTTTGCGTCCAAATGCGGCCACGACCAAGGTCTGTTGGCCTTGTAGGCGATCCAAGTTTGCGATCAAAGAATCCTTGAGTCGCATCGCAAGAGTTTGCGTTTCTTGAACATCTCGCCAAGCCGGTGTGTCCTGCCTTGGGACTTCAAAAAAGACCCAATCCGCTCTGCCCGGCAACGCGCGAATTTGTCTATCGACAGGGGTCAACGTGACGCCGGTCGCACGCTGCTTGAATAGGAACTCGACTTGCCTGCTACTGCCAAGCTTGAGGTCGAGTTGGCCTGCAGACAAAAGCTCAAGGCATTCACGCTGCGTCAGTTCCCCTTTGTCGACGCCGATGAACCATTGCCAGTCCGAATTGAACCAACGAGGTTCGAGCGTCACTTGCATTCCGTGCCCGACGCCAACGAAGTATCGCTGCTGGACTTCGTAGTCGCGGACCGCATGGATCAACGACTCGATTCGGATCTTGATGTCCATGAAAATAGAGTAGAGGTTGTCATGATCATAGGGCCGAAGATCCGAAACGCGTCTGTCCGGGCTAAAAATCGAAAGCTGACCGACAACGCGGCACAGCTCGATGTAAGCGATACGTGGATGCACTCCTCGATCAAATCCGACAATGGAAAGGGCGCCATAGGCTGTGTTGAGTTGGCTCAGCATCAAAATGCGTTCGGCATCCCCCGGGTCGCGGCTATCCAATCCAATCCCCCGATTGATGACTTGTTGGCTTAGCACCTCTATCTTCTGACCAATGACGTCGTAAATCGCCCGAACAATATCCCGGCTCAAGCCTGGCCAAGCGTCGATCGAAAGAACCGGGGGAATAAAAAGCGAATCTAGCTGCGGTGCGGATTCTCCTTCGCTCGCCCGTTTTATCTGTGC
>JANODW010000831.1:0-3055 GCA_031412875.1 Pirellula sp.
ATCGACCAACCAGACATCGGTGCCATTGGTCGTGATCCCCTCGATCGTTGCATTGGAAGCCAAGGAACCGGCTGTCCAGGAACCCAGCAACACGCCGCTGTTGTCGTAGACGTAGACTATCTTGTTCGCATCGACTACCCACACCTTGTCGCCAGCCACAGTGCTTGCCGCACCGCGTGGCGTCATACTACCGCTGCTACCAAGCCAGTAGTTTTCCACTGAACTATGGTCGGCAGCATATTCGTAAGTCCGATTGTTGGAAGCGTCGTCAACCACATAAAACTTAGTCGCCAACATTGGCTTGAGCTTCACAACGAACGAGGCTACGTTACTCACTACGTTAGAGCGAAGTGGGCTTGGGTCAAAATCAAAGCCGGGCGAGGCTGAGAATCCAGGCAACAGCAATCCCCCTTTACCGTCTGGTTTCATTCCATAGGCGCTATCGATACTCGTGCCTCCGATAAGTCCGCCCCACGATACATTTCCAGCTTGATCAAGAGTCATTAGAAAGATATCGTTGCTTCCCCGACCGGTAAGCGAGATGCCGGGAACGGGATTGAAACTACTTGTCCCATCAGTGATGCCGCTGGCGGCATATCCGCTGTCAGTCGCGATGAGGGAATGGATCGAAAATGATCCCTCATAAGCCTTAGCTGACAGCAGGGCCCCAGTTGAACTATCGAGTGTTGCAAAATACGAACGAGTCGTTGGAGCGGTTGGCAGCGAGTAAGTACTAATTCCTTGTTCGATTTTCACCTGCCCACTATAGGATCCAATAATTGCGAGAGAGCCATCATTGCCAATCGCCAAAGCACTGACCGAAGCACTTGACGAGGAATCGATAGATGGGTCCCATTCAATTGTCGTTCCCCAGCGAAGTTCTCCTTGGTTGGATAGCTTACTGATGAAACGATTGCTTGCGGTTGCGGAACCAGTGACGAGGTATTGTTCTGGGCCGGGATCAAGATCCACTGTTCCCTTGAAGCTTCCCGCAATATAAAGATCGCCGCTCACGTCACTATTCATGGTGACGCTATTATCGATCTGGTAGACCCAGGACTGTGTTCCGCTTGTATCAAACTGCCGAATTCTTGTAGTCGCTGGCTGCCCAGATCCAAATGTAAAACTCGTTGTTGCAACAGTGACGCTACCACGCACGTCAACTTCGATTTCGTCTGTATTTTCATCTATTTCCGTCCCCAATCTTGCCGTCCAAAGGAAATTTCCATTTGGATCGAGCTTCGTGAGATACGAATCTCTTAGGCCAACGCTTACCAACGAGTTTCTACCGAAATCGGCCGTCTCTCCAAAGTTGCCTGTGAGAAAGACGTTACCTGAGTTGTCGGTCTCAATGCCATAGCCGGTATCGTCAGAACTTTTCGCCGAATCGCCCCCCATCCTTCGTGCCCACAGGAATTGCCCGGAGGTATCGTACTTCGCCACGAAAGCGTCACTGTATCCGCGAGCCGTTAGAATGTCCCTGTTATCGGAATATGCATTGATGCGATCAAAGTCAGCGGTTCCCGTAAAATGACCACCCATATAAGTGTTTCCAGAGACATCGGCAGCGACGGCGAATGCATAGGACTTTCCATCAGGCCAATTGCTTTCCGTGGTGATAACGGATTCGAGCGACAATCCCGCAAACAGGTTTCTGGCCTCGAGTTGTTCAGCGAGGAGTTTCCGACCTGCTTTTGTTTTACTATTGGATTTGCACGCGTTCCGTCCAGACAGGTTGCAAGACGTCTCCTTGGTCGTTGCATTGAGTAGTCCTGCTAGTCTACGCCGGGAGTTTCGGAACATGACGGTTGTCCTTGTACGGGGTGAGCTGCTGTGTGAAGAAAATTCTGCCTGACATACATCAATGCAAGAAACAGCACCAAACCGTCCCCGGAATTTCGACGTTATTTTTCGATTTAGCCAAAATTGTTTGCAGTGAACCACGCGCGGGCGAACTTCCAATTGTCATAAGCCTCTTTGCGACAGAGGTTTAGCGTCTTTCCGGCCTCCGTAACGGACAGTCCACCGAAAAGCCTTAACTTGACCAGCTCAGCTGCCACAGAATCTTCGGTGCCAAATCGAGTCAACGCATCGTGGAGATCCAGAATCAAGTCCGGATCGGTCGAGAAGTCAGCAGCCAAATCATCCATTTCCACCCGCCGAGCACTACCGCCCCGCTTTTCAGCTCGCTTTGCCAACGCCCAAGTGACCAGGATCTGACGCATGGCATTGGCTGCCGCTGCAAAGAAGTGAGCACGCCCCTCCCATGGCTGATCCGAACCAACAAGTTTCACGTAGGCCTCATGCACCAACGCAGTCGCTTGCAAGGTGTGATCGGGCCGCTCGGATGCCAGCCGCGCTGCCGCGAGTTTCCGTAGCTCCTCATACACCAGCGGCATGAGTCGCCCAGTGGCTAGCGCATCTCCGGCTTCGATTTGTTTAAGGATCTGTGTGACGTCTGTCATGACATAACCCTAAGTCGATGCTGCGCCTGCAACAGAGTGCTGGTCGCGAGCCCTTATTGAACAACGAATGAGTATGACGGCGAAGACAAGTCTACAACGCCCGGCACCCACTGTTGCACCAATCTCAATTGCTTGGAACGGAATCACCAAGGTTACTTCGACCTCTCGGTCTGTACAGTCAAAAATACAAGCTTTTCAGCTCGCAGTGGTGACCCAAACCGGGGTGTCTCGCCAGCTATCTTCCGCTGGCCACGGCGCCGATGCAGCGTTGGAAGGGTAGAAGGAAATCCATTCGAGCCGCTGCACTTTCGCCACCTAAGCCATGTGTTGAGATCGCTTTATAGCAGGCTCGTTTCAAGCGTCTTCTTTTAACAACTGCGCGACGATGGCTTCCACTTTTTTGTCCGTGGTTGCGCCTTGCCAATTCAATTCACCTTGCCACCAGAAGCGGATGTAGCCTTTCTTATCGATGACATAGACCGTGGGCCACATCGTGTTCCCCCAAGCACTCCAGTTCTTGCTCTCAATGTCGATCAATACAGGAAACTTAAAGCCCTCTTTCTTAGCCGCGCTGATCACCTTCTCGGGGT
>JANODW010000832.1:0-19104 GCA_031412875.1 Pirellula sp.
GTGGGAACGGTCACTGTTGCCCCCAAGGCCGCTTGGCTAAAAGCGATTGGCAATTGAAAGACAAGATTGTGCCCATCGCGGTGGAAAATAGAATGCTGTTTGAGATGGATAAAGCAGTAAGCATCGCCGCGCGGTCCCCCATCGGGGCTCGGTTGTCCCTCACCGGGCAATCGAACTCTCATCCCATCGTCCACGCCTGCTGGGATTTTTACTTCTAGTTTTACCTCGTGCGGCTTCAGTCCTTGTCCATCGCAGGTCTTGCACGGCTTGCTGATCGTTTTCCCGCTTCCGCGGCAGATGGGGCAAGTGGTCTGCACGCGAAGGATACCGGAAGCTTGTACGACTTGGCCTCGGCCTTGGCACTTGCGGCACGTTTCCGGTTGCGAACCAACGGCTGCACCGGAGCCGGTACAAACTTCGCACGGTGCGTGCCGTGTCAACGAAACGGTCTTTGTAACACCTTTCGCTGCCTCCTCGAGATCCAGCGTGACGTCGCAGCGCAAGTCGGCTCCGCGACGCACTCTACCTCGGGACCTGCCGCCGCTGTTGCCACCAAAAAAGTCTTCGAAAATCGTTCCGCCAAAGACATCGCCAAACGCTTCGAAAATGTCACCCACATCTCGGAAACCGCCACCACCTCCGCCCGCTTCAACCCCGGCGTGTCCATGCTGGTCGTATCGGCTGCGCTTCTGTTGATCGCTGAGGACTTCGTAGGCCTCCGCTGCTTCCTTGAACTTGTGGATTGCGTCGGTATCACCTTGGTTCGAGTCTGGGTGGTACTTCAACGCTAGCTTGCGGTAGGCTTTCGCGATTTCGTCCTGTGTGGCTGATTGCTGCACAGTCAAGATTTCGTAGTAACATCGTTTCGTGGCCACGGTCAAGCTCGTGATGGAAGTGCGGGACGGTCAACGTCCCCGGAATGGTTTTAGTTTGACGATTTGGATAAAAATACTGCCCGATGCAACCCATAACTGGATCGTCCAAACGAGCATGGAGGGTATTGGCATACAACCTTAGCTCCATCGCCTTAGAAAAAAAGGGGCACTCGCGGAGTGTTGAACACTATCGCAAGTGACCCCTGAACTTCAAGCGATTGAAGCAAAAGTCTCGTCAACCATTAGTTGATCGAGCCTTCGACCTTTCTCTTCTTCTTATCGTCTTTGTCGTAGGTTGTCACGAGGGAATCGGTCGTAAGCAGCAAACCTGAAATGCTAGCTGCATTGGCCAACGCCGTTCGAACCACTTTGACCGGATCGATAATGCCTGACTTGAGCATGTCGACATAAACGCCTTTGTTGGCATCGTAGCCCATGTTCAGCGGCTTCTGAGCGACTTCGTCTGCGACCACGCTACCATCGATACCGGCATTGTCTGCGATCTGGCGAAGCGGAGCTTCCAGAGCGCGAAGGATGATTTCAGCACCGGTTCTTTCGTCGCCGCTCAAGCCTTTGGCCAGAGCGATGACGGTGTCTCGGCATCGCAATAATGCAACGCCACCGCCGGGCAGGATACCTTCTTCGACTGCAGCGCGGGTGGCATGCAGAGCGTCTTCGACACGCGCCTTCTTTTGCTTCATGTCTGCTTCGGTTTCGGCACCGACGCTGATCACCGCAACACCACCGGCAAGCTTAGCGAGCCGTTCTTGGAACTTTTCCTTGTCGTATTCGCTATCGGATTGTTCGATTTGCGTGCGGATTTGGGAAACGCGTTGCGCGATCGCTTTGCGGTCGCCACTGCCCTCGACGAGCGTCGTATTGTTCTTGTCGACAACAGCCTTCTTGACGCGTCCGAGATGCTCCAGGGAAACCTTCTCAAGCTGGATACCGAGATCTTCGCTGATGAAAGTTCCGCCGGTGAGCACAGCGATATCGCCAAGCATTGCCTTGCGTCGATCGCCAAAGCCGGGAGCCTTGACCGCACACACATTCAAAGTGCCGCGAAGTTTGTTGACGACCAGCAACGTCAATGCTTCAGCATCGACGTCCTCGCAGATGATCAAGAACGGTTGGCCAGCAGCGCTCACTTTTTCGAGCAACGGGACCAAGTCGCGAATGTTGCTGATCTTTTTGTCGTAAAGCAGAACGAGTGCATTCTCAAACATGCAGCTCATGGTGGCTGGCGTGTTGATGAAATACGGGGAAACAAATCCCTTGTCGAACTGCATGCCGTCCACGTACTCTACGGTGGTATCGGCGGTCTTGCCTTCTTCGACAGTGATCACACCGTCTTTGCCAACTCGCTCGAGCGCTTCGGCAAGCAACGAACCGATGGACATGTCGTTGTTAGCGGAGATCGAACCTACTGCAGCAACCTCTTGTCGGTTGCTAACAGGCTTGGCCATCTCTTGCAGTTTCGCAACAGCGGCTTCGACTGCCTTGTCGATTCCACGGCGGATTGCGGAGGGATTGCTGCCTGCAGCAACGTTGCGGAGGCCTTCTTTGAAAATGGCACGAGCCAGTACGGTTGCGGTGGTTGTCCCGTCCCCGGCCAGGTCGCTTGTCTTTTGCGCGACTTCGACCACGAGTTTGGCACCCATGTTTTCGAATCGGTCTTCGAGTTCGATTTCTTTGGCAACAGTAACACCGTCTTTGGTGACGGTGGGTCCACCGAAGCTCTTGTCAATGATCACATTGCGGCCAGTCGGACCCATGGTCACGGCAACCGCATTCGCTAGTTTATCTACACCCTGCAGCATTCTCGCTCGGGCTTGGTCGTCAAATAGTAATTGCTTAGCCACGCTTAGCAGTCCTTATGGATTTGAAAAAAGGTCGGTTGGAAGACATCGCTTAGGAAAGCGATGTGCTGAGTTTAAACACGGTTAGGAAAACTAGGCGAGCTTGGCCAAGACATCGCTTTCGCGAAGGATCTTGTACTCGACGCCATCGATTTCCACTTCGCTTCCGCCGTACTTGCCAAAGATCACTTCGTCGCCGACGGTGACGCTCAAAGCGCCCCGGACACCGCTGTCGAGCAATTTGCCAGGACCAACGGCAACCACCTTGCCTCGCTGTGGCTTTTCCTTGGCCGAATCAGGCAAAACGATACCACCAGCAGTGGTCTCTTCCGCTTCGAGCGGTTGCACTACGACACGGTCATCAAGAGGACGAATGTTTACCTTTGCCATTTGGAATGTTCCTTTATTAATTGAAAGTAGTTTGGTTTGAATTGATTGAATTGAAATGGAATAAGAATCGCGTCATGAAGCAATGGAGGGGACTACATCATCCCGCCCATGCCGCCTCCCATTCCTCCCATACCGCCCATGCCACCCATTCCGCCCATGCCTCCCATTCCTTGGTCATGGTCGTGGTGCCCGCCAGCGGCTTCTTCTTCTTCCTTAGGAATCTCGGTGATCAAGGATTCGGTTGTCAGCAGCAACGAAGCTACCGAAGCAGCATTTCCCAGAGCGGTCTTAACGACTTTGGCGGGATCGATGATGCCGGCTTTGATCATGTCGACGTATTTGTCGGTGTTGGCATCGTAGCCTTCGGTGCGTTCCTTTTGTTGGCGAACGCGATTGACCACTACGGCCCCGTCAACGCCAGCGTTGTTCGCAATGGCTCGCAAAGGATAGTCCAGCACGTTGGAAATGATTTTCGCTCCGTGCTTTTCGTCCCCTTCAAGTTTGAGCTTGCTCAATGCCGCTTCGCAACGGATGAGAGCGACACCACCACCGGGAACGATTCCTTCGGCGAGTGCAGCTTGGGTTGCTGCTTTGGCATCGTCGATAAGTGCCTTTCGCTCTTTCATTTCGGTTTCGGTCGCAGCGCCAACGTTGATCTGAGCAACGCCACCAGCGAGCTTCGCGAGCCGTTCTTGCAGTTTTTCGCGATCGTAATCGCTGTCGGTGTTCTCGATTTCTCGGCGAAGCTGAACGACGCGTGCTTCGATGACGTCTTTCTTGCCTGCACCACCGATAACGACAGTGTTTTCGCTGGTGATATGGATCTTCTTAGCGCGGCCCAAGTCGCTCAGCTTGACCGATTCAAGATCGATACCGAGGTCCTTGAAAATGGCTTTGGCGTTGGTCAACGATGCGATATCGCCGAGGATCGCCTTGCGTCGGTCGCCGTATCCGGGGGCCTTCACAGCGGCGACGTTGAGGATGCCGCGCATCTTGTTGATCACCAAGGTTGCTAACGCGTCGCCATCGATGTCTTCGGCAATGATGAGCAGTGGCTTCTTAGCCTTGCTGATCGCTTCGAGCAACGGGATCAGTTTCTTGTTGTTGCTGATCTTTTCTTCATGGATCAAGATGTAGCAGTCTTCCAACTCGACAGACACTTCGTCTTGGTTGGTCACGAAATGCGGCGACAAGAATCCGCGATCGAACTGCATGCCTTCGACAACTTCGACAGTCGTTTCGTTGCCGCGACCTTCTTCGACCGAGATCACCCCATCCTTGCCAACCTTCAAGAAGGCTTCGGCCAAAACATCGCCGATCGCAGGATCGTTGTTGCCAGCGATGGTGGCGACTTGCTTGATTTCTTTTTTGTTCTTGGCATCGATAGGAATTGCGACTTTGTCAATTTCCGACTTGACGCACTCAACTGCCTTGGCAATACCTCGAGCCAATGCCATCGGATCTGCACCGGCAGCAATCATCTTCAAGCCTTCGCGGAAGATCGCTTCGGCCAGTACGGTTGCGGTAGTCGTTCCGTCGCCAGCCACGTCGTTGGTCTTGCTGGCAGCTTCTTTAACGAGCTGGGCGCCCAAGTTTTCGTAGGGGTCATCCAGTTCGATCTCTTCGGCGACCGTGACACCGTCTTTAGTGATCTTTGGAGAGCCCCAACCTTTGTCGAGAACCGCATTGCGTCCTCGCGGGCCTAGAGTGCTGCGAACTGCTCGAGCGAGCTTGGAAACGCCTGCCAATAGCGGCTGTCGCGCTTCGTCATCAAAAACCATTTGTTTTGCCACGGTGAACTCCTTGCGATGAGTCGGTAACAACCAACGAACATTAATATGTGTATTACAAAGTGCAGGCTTCCCGCACCCTATGACCTGATAATCAAAATCCCACCAGAAAACGACAGGAGCCAGTTTTGGCAGTCGGCTATCGGTGTCCCAAGGCGAGAGCAACCGGCGTGCCACGACTTTTGGTTTTTTCCCTAAGTGATTTGTGGCAATCGATTTGCGTGATTAAAGAATTTTTATTTGGGGGGCGCCCTGTCAATCAGACAGTTGGCTTCGTTTTTCCATTTTGGGACTTTTGAGTTTGGCATTCGTTGGTGGGTTCGCAGGTCCTCACCGGACGGCTCGCGCCGTTCCGCTACTAAAAACCGGACGGTCTGGGTTGTTTTGATGTCGAAGTGAACGCGAAGGGGCGGGCTTCTTGCGGAAAAAATAACTGATGCGAGTCCGATCGGCCCTTCGCGGCTTACCGCCGTAGGGTACGATCACCCCATGCCTCGAACCTTTCGCAACCATCCATCAAGCATTTCTCCCGAGATCCGTGTTCTCCACGGATCTCTGCGGGAAGAAAGCCATTAGGAGACTCGCCGTGAAATACCGACCAGAGCTTCGTTACTTGACGTCCGTTTGCCTCCTGTTGGCGGTTATTGCCAGCGTCAAAATTTCTTTCGGAGAAGAGTTTCGTCTGCAAACCATCCGCCAAATTCCTGTTTCCGGTTTTCCCGGCCAGTTCCATCGCGTGCCTTCAGCGACTTCCTGGCAGCCAGCCCAAACAGCGTTGATCCTTTGCGATGTTTGGGACTCGCATCACTGCGTCAATGCGGTTCGACGCGTTCAAGAAATTGCTCCCCGTTTGGACGCATTGGCAACGATTCTGCGCGCCAATGGAGCGACTATTATTCACGCACCCAGCGATTGCATGTCGTTTTACGCAAGCCATCCAGCTCGCAAGCGGTCACAAGCGGTAGTCACGGCTGCCAACTTGCCAAAGGATATTTCCACTTGGTGCGATCGCATTCCGAGCGAAGAAGCCTTTCCCTATCCGATCGATCAGTCGGATGGTGGTGAAGACGACGACCCGATCGAACATGAGCAATGGGCTCAGAAACTAGCCATTGAGGGCAGAAATCCGAAAGCTCCTTGGAAGCAACAGATTCCGGTCATTCAGATCGATTCCGGCAGCGACTTTATCAGCGATTCAGGCAATGAGATCTGGAACATTCTGGAAGCCAAGGGGATCACGCAAGTACTTTTGTGCGGCGTTCATACAAACATGTGTGTGCTGGGGCGACCCTTTGGTCTGAGGCAACTGGCCAGTCATGGAAAAAACGTCTGCTTGCTTCGCGATTTGACCGACACGATGTACAACCCGAACGCTTGGCCGTACGTCAATCATTTTTCCGGAACGGACCTTGTGATCGACCATGTGGAACGACATGTTTGCCCAACGGTCAGCAGCGATCAAGTGTTCATGTCGCTAGGCTCCAAGGTTCCAGTGCAACAGATCCCGTATCGGTTTTCGAAAGATCGGCGCCCTCATTTGGCGATCTTGATCGCGGAGGATGAGTATGAAACCGCGAAGACCTTGCCGCAGTTCGCGGCGACGCATTTGCAGACCCAATTGAAAGTCAGCATCGTTCATGGCGACACGCAGAAACGGGACGTGATCCCAGGGCTGCCAGCAATCGTCGATGCGGACGCTTTGCTGGTCAGTGTTCGGCGTCGGCCGTTGGGAGCAAATGATTTGGCGACCATTCAAGCGTTCGTCAAATCAGGTCGACCATTGATTGGCATTCGAACGGCCAGCCACGCGTTTTCGCTGCGAGACGGCAAACCGCTCGAGGGCTTTGTGCAGTGGCCGGAGTTTGATGCGTATGCGTTTGGCGGCAATTACACCAATCACTACGGCAACGATTTGTTCCCAATCATCAGTGGCGTGGACGCAACGAAGAAGCTTTTCACAAGCAAAGGGTCACTCTACAAAGTCTCGCCGCTCAAGCCTGGCACGAAAGTGCTTTGGACGGGCAAGATTGAATCCGAAGCGGCCGAGCCGGTCGTGTGGACATTTGTGCGAGCGGATGGCGGAGCCTCGGTTTATACTTCGTTGGGCCATTCTAGCGATTTCGCAGAGCCCATTTTTCAGGAGCTGCTGTGCAACGCTATCTTCCAAGCTTGCGGACTGCCCAGCCAGACTTCAAACTCGTTGGCAAACCAGCAAAGCCGCTATTCCGCAGGCAAAGGACGGCAAAGAAAATAGGGGGCCGGCAAGCGAGCACGCCCAAGCGGTTAGCTTCTGGAGCCGTAAGATTGATCGAGCAACAACCGGATCATTTCGGCCAATTGGTTCAGACTAAAGGGTTTGGACAATACTTGAGGAGTGCACAATTGCTTGGCCCGCGTCACGATGGACTCATCCATCTCAGCGGACATGAGAATGCAAGGCAAAGTGGAACTGGAGTCCCGCAAGGATTGGAGCATTCCCAAGCCATCCAATCGAGGCATATGCACATCGAGAAGGGCCAAATGGATATGCTGGCTGCGAATCACCTCGAGCGCTTCCAGGCCATCGGCTGCAAGTACCGTTCGGTAGCCGCGACGCGAGAGAGCTTCCCCGAGCGACAAACGAAAATCGCGATCATCGTCGGTGATCAATAGGTTTGGCTCTAGCATTTGCATGTCTAGATTCTTACGCTCCAATACCGGTGAATTAGCGGGTGCAACGAACTTTGCAATTATTGATGATACAACCCGTCAAATCAAACCCGATTTCCCAATCTGCCAATTACGAAGTACATATTTTGCCGGATAATGGGAATACTCTCATAAACAGGAAGGAAAAAACGGTGTTTGTGGGTGTTATTGGATCGAAAGACCCTCGGCCAATGGATGGACGGCTCGCGCGCATCGATTGACGCATGGAAGCCTATGCCACTCGAGGCGGGGCTTTTTAAGTTGGCAATTGAGGTGCATGGAAGATCGCCAACAAAGAAACAACGGCCGAATTCCTTGAACATGGATAACAGGGCAAATGGATAACAAGGCAAATGGATAACAAGGCAAATGGATAAGAGGGCAAATGGAGCGAACGACGAGTCGGCGCAGGCAGGTTTTTGGTCCCGTCTCGAAGCGGGCTTGCAGCAACGGGCTGCGTTGGGTTTGAACCGCCAATGCACCGTTTCGACTCCCGTATCCGCAACTCGTATCCTTAGGAATGGAGTGATCGCCGCAAATTTCGGCGCCAATGATTATCTCGGGCTGGCTTGGCATCCAATGCTCAGGCAAGCCGCATCGGTTGCACCCCACTCTGCTGCACTCCACTCTGCTGCCCCCTTCGGCAGCAGCGCGAGCCCGTTAGTTACCGGTCAAACACCCGGACACGCATTTTTGATAGATGCTATCGCCACTTTCAAAGAGACCCAAAGCGCTATCGTGTTCTCAAGCGGTTACGCAGCCAACTTAGGCACAGTGGCAGCGCTCGCTTCCAAGGACGATGTTATCTTCAGCGACCGTTACAACCACGCTAGCCTTATCGACGGGTGTCGACTCAGCCGGGCCCAGGTCATTGTTTATCCGCATTGCGATGTCACTGCGCTGAAGGCCCTCGTTCAACAACATCGACACCGCGGTCGATTCGCCTTCGTCGCGACCGATTCCGTGTTTAGTATGGATGGCGATCTCGCTCCCTTGTTAGAAATCGAATCGTTATGCTGCCAATTCGATATGCAGTGCATCGTGGACGAAGCGCACGCGACCGGAGTGTACGGCGAGCAGGGACGCGGATTGTGCGAACATCTTTCTTTGTCCAGCTCCCGTATCGTCAGCGTGGGAACGTTGAGCAAGGCGCTCGGATGCGTTGGTGGCTTTGTCGCCGGCCCCATCGTTTTGACCGACTGGCTCACCAATCACGCTCGGTCGTGGATCTATAGCACCGCATCGACCCTCCCGAATGCAACCGCCGCTCGCAAGGCGATTGAACTGTCCAAGGGGATGTGCGACGCGCGAAGGTCGCTTCGAACCAACGCGATCAAACTGCGCACGAGACTGTCCGGCTTGGGTTTTGAAGTTGGGCAGGGAGACAGTCCTATCATTCCAATCTACATCGATGACCCCATCGAAGTGATGAAGCTCAGCGAACAGTTGCTGCTGGCTGGCGTCTACGTGCCAGCGATAAGACCCCCCACGGTTCCACAAAATCGCAGTCTGCTCCGCGTCAGCCTCTCCGCCCAGCATTCCGACGCTGAACTCGATCAACTGGTCAACGCATTGCGCAGCAGAGCTTGAAAACGGACGGGACGGAGGTCCCATCCTACTGTCGCTTTTTGTTTTTGTTGGCTGCTTTAGAAGATGTTTCAGAGGCCGGGGCTGCCATCGATGCAACCAATGCGATCGCTTTGGCGGTATCGATGCGACCAAATCCGTAACGACGATCCCAGGGTGAGCCTTGAGGAGGGTTTTGTTTGGAGGCTTGGATCACAATCTCTCGTGTTTGTTGAGCAGAGAGCTGCAGCCCATGGGCTTGGGCTTCTTCGAAAATCAAGGCCACGTGGCCAGCGACTGCGGGAGCGGCCATGCTGGTTCCGCTCTTGCGGGTTACCTTGGTCCGCGAACCGGACTTCGCCGCCCAAACATTGTGTCCGGGGGCGGATACTTCGGGTTTGTTCCTCCCATCGCGAGTCGGCCCTGAGCTTGAGAAAAAGGATAATGGCAGACCCGGCACATGGGCATCGTAGCTGCCGACAGCAATCAGAAGTTTGCTGCACGATATGGATCCGATGGTGTGGGTGTTGTCGTGTGGAGGCAAGAAGCTGGACTGAAAAGAGTTGTCCCGTTCAATCCAGGCGTGGAAATGGCCGTCGGTGATGGAGAGCCCTGTCAAACGAACCACGTACCGACCGGCCGGGACGCCCTCCGCTAGAAAGAGGCCGATCAAGTTGTCGTGATTGTTCGGATCGTTCAGTCGATTTGCGACCAGAGCGACCATTTTTCCATTGGAATTCACTTGTTTGGTTTGGCCAGGTTCAACCGTTACCAAACTCACACCCGAGGGGGCGATCAATTCTACTTGGAAACGGTCAACGCCTTTGAACCAGATCTCCAATTCAATGTCGCTGCTCAACGTACTCACGACATCCCATACCAAGTCCACGTTTGCTCCTGGGCTGACTTTTCCTGCAGCATGAATTCCATCTTCAAAGGAATTCGAAGCTGCGAAGACGACGGCGCGATTGGGCGCAGCGCTCACCAACGCGTCGATGCCTTGCTCGACCAAGGTGGTGCCGTCATGCGGCCCGCCGTTGGTACCGACGCTGGCGTTGACGACGCAGGCTTTGCTCCCCGCTTTATCGAAGATGTACTTCAGCGCCTCCAAAAGAGACACCGAGTCCCCGAACGAATTGCCGACGACGCTTGCTCCGGTGGGATCTTTGTCGTGAGTTATGTTGACGAAGATAATGTCCGACTCGGGAGCCATGCCTGGGGTCGACGAGCCTCTCCCATTTCCAGCGGCGATGTCCATGATGTGCGTCCCATGGGACCCGCTGCCGTCGGAGAATTCCTCAGGATCATAGCCTGCTGCAGTGTAGGGATTCGGTTTCTTCAAGGCTGCATTCAAGGAAGCTGCGTCGTGTTCTCTACCGTAACCGAAAGGGCTGGAAGGGCTATTGCCTCCATTTTGATCCCATAGTGAAACGACTCGTGTCGAGCCATTTGTTTTGCGAAAGTTTTGGTGCGCAAAGTCACAACCATAGTCGACGATTCCGACCACGACCCCTTTGCCACCCGAGGTGTGGTGCCCGATCGGTAGTTGCGTTGGCTGCGAGTTTGTTTCCTGGGTGGTGGCGGCGAGCATGGGCCGGAAGGGCACCGCCGCTTTGAGGCTCTTGATAAATGGCAATCTGCGAATGGCTTCGATCCGTTGAATGGGAATACGACCCGTGACAATCGTCTCGATGGGGTTTGTTGAACTCGGCGATCCGGTGGGTTGCACCGCACCCACGACGACGGGATCTCGAACGTCGGTGCGCTCGCACCACTGTTGGACGTCGGAGGTCCGTGCGATCACCCCGATTTCATCGGCGTCGGTGCTCGCGGTTGGGCGTCTTGCGATGCCTGCTCTACGACGTGCCAGGATAAATTGGAGACGCGGGTCCATCGCCATCAGAGAGTTCGTGATGACTTGTTCCGCAGCGGAGAGATTGATAGGAACGATCATAGCGTAAGGACTCCGTGAAAGAAGGATTGCGCGGTAATGAGCGATCGGGCTTTGCGTACTACTTGAAATCAGCGAGCATCGACTGCAGCATTTCCATGGGCAAGCCGACGACGTTGGATGCCGATCCTGAATCGAGTCGGATCCAGTCGGGTCCATCTTGAAAGCCAAATGCGCCTGCTTTACCAACCCACTGTTCGGTATCCAAGTAGGCTTCTAGTTGGGCGTCGGAGATAGGTTCCATCCAGAGGTGGGAAACGTCCACACGGATCGAACGATTGGCGGTATCCTTGTTCCAAAGGCAAATGCCGCTGTAGACAGAGTGCTTGCGCCCTCTCAATCGTTCGAGCATCTGTTTGGCGTGCGAGCGGTTTTCTGGTTTGCCAAGAATGATTGCAACGCATTCGGCAACGGTATCGCAGGCAAGCACGAGCCCGGAATCGATTTTCTCGATCACGTTGGCGGCTTTCTGGTAGGCCAAACGCGCGACCAGTTCTGGGGGTGTTTCTCGCGAACAAATACCGCATTCCGCGTTGGGATCGGGTTCCAAAATTCGGAAGCGGTAGCCAAACCGTTCCAGCAACTCGCGTCGGCGCGGGGACGAACTGGCGAGGATAATTTCGCGAGGGTCGGGATGGAATCCAGGGGGAGGATGAAGCGACATTACGCAATCACCGAGGTGGCGGTGAAGTGGGTGGGTTTTGGGGAGGGTTGCCTTGCGAGAGTCTGGGCTTTAACTGTTCCCAGGAAGCGCGCAGCGACTCCAACAGACGGTAAATATGTCCGGACGCGAGATAGACTCGGCAACTGACGGCGGACTGTGGATAGAAGTTGGTGATGAAATCGAAACTGAATTCGTAGGGGCCGTGTCCGATCATTACAGCATTGGCGTAGGCACCGCTCAAGATTTCATCGCGGAGTTTTAGATCATCGTAGACTTCTTGTGGGTTCTGTCGTCGCACGTGGTTCGTTGGGTTGGCGGCGCCCCCAGCAGCGCTTCCAGGATGGGAGTTTGCTTGTGCGGTGGGACCATTCGAACCACCGGCCCCTTCGCCATTCGCATTCGCGCCATTCGCATTGGTGCCATTCGAGTTGCCGCCATTCGGATGGGCTGCGTTGGGATTGGGTTGGGAGATACCTGGGTGCGAGCCGGGAGCGTCGCTGGCGGCGGGGGCCGGGTCCGCGCCGGAACCGGGCCAAGCGTCGACGGATTCGGATTGGAGGGGGACAGCGCTCGGATCTTGATCCTTGTTGGGCAGGGTAGTGCCAACGCAATGGGAGCCAGAACCGGGAGGCGAACCGGGCTGAAGCGTGGGGGCGGGAGCACCTGGCAATTCGCCGTAACGCTGGCGGAACAGCTCGACGTTGGCCGCGAGTGCGTCGATGAACTGAGGCATCACCATATGCGGCAACACGACACGCGCGACAATCACGTTGGGGCGAGGCAAGTTCCTGACGAAGTCGAGTACGTATTCGGTTCCGCCGGTTACCACGATAACACCCGTGCTTACTTCACCTCGAGCGACATGATCGGGAATCCTCGCTCGCATTGCCGGCATATTCTCAAGAGGGTCAGGGCGGTCTTCGGGCGACGCTGGAAACGACATCTGGCAATTCCGGGTAACGTGGTGAATTCGGGTGGGCCAACGATTCCGACCAGCTTGGAAAGCCGGAAACCGAAAGCAGACATTCGAAATAGGATAGCAGAATTGTTCATTCCTGTTGGCATTTGGGAACATCGCCCGCGAGAATTGGGTTGGTCATTAAAAGGAGAGTGCAGGTTTGGTGCTATGGGGCTCAAACGGAAATCGTTTTGGAGTACAATCCATCGATTCCGCTTTGGCGGAACCTTTTCTGTGTCCTAACCTTTTCTGATTCTGATCAAGTATGCCTCGGTACGTCGTTCGATGCGGTTTGATGCGCACACTCTTTGTGATGAATTCTCGAACGGATCATCGCCGAGGGGAGATTGTCGTCGCTCGAACCAATCGCGGGCTCGAGCGGGGCGAAGTGCTGTGCGAAGCGACCGATCATGTTTTATCGCAAATGACTTCGCCTCCCAATGGAAATATCCAGAGGGTCACAACAGCAGAAGACGAAGCCGAACACTTGGCAATCGAGAACAGGCAAAAGCGGGAGTTCGAAAAGTGCAAGCAATTCATTCGGGAGATGAATTTGCCTATGTCGTTGGTCGATATTGAAATGATTCTCGGCGGAGAACAAATGATGGTTTACTATTCGGCAGAGGACCGAGTGGATTTTCGGGAGTTGGTCAAGCGACTTTCTTCCGAATTCAAGACCCGCATTGAAATGCGTCAGATCGGTGCTCGCGACGAAGCGAAGTTGCTGGCTGACTATGGCGACTGCGGCAAACCCGTCTGTTGCAACACCCACTTGTCGGAAATGCCTCCCGTCTCCATGCGAATGGCAAAACTGCAAAAGGCGACATTGGATCCCAATAAAATATCGGGACGGTGCGGGCGTCTGAAATGTTGCCTTCGCTACGAAAATGATACGTACGAAGAGTTGGCAGCCGAGACCCCCAATGTCGGCAGTGAGATCGTCACGACGCAGGGCAGAGGGAAAGTCATCGGGGTTGAATTGCTTGCCCAACAACTATTGCTTCTGACCGAGGATAACCGTAGAATTTTAATTCCGGCCAGTGATTGCTTGACCATTTTAAAGCGGGGAGTTGAGCACTGAGGTGCCAACGAGTCTATGAACGAACAACAACTCGCAATGCTCGAATTGCTACGACAAGACCAACGCTATCACTTGGAAGCCTATCAGTTCGTTCGTGATGCGCTCGCTTATGCACAAAAAGTGATGAAAATGCCTGCCTCGAAGGACGAGGGGACGGATGCCAAGCAAGATCATCATTTGACTGGTCAGCAATTGTGTCAGGCCATACGCGAGTTCGCATTGGAGCAGTATGGGTTCATGGCCAAGACAGTGTTGAGCAGTTGGGGGATACACACGACCGGGGACTTTGGCGAAATCGTTTACAATCTGATTCGCGTCAAAGAGATGCGAAAGAGCAAGACCGATCATCGGGAGGATTTCGATGACCAGTACGATTTTGAAGCGGCCTTTGAGCCTCGTTTTGAGCTCGCGACCGATGCCGGCTGATCGCAAAGTCCTTTACTTAGCAACATCGACCGTTCTGTTGGTCGCTTGGTCTGCCTATTTGCTGTGGGTCTGTTTTCGCATCGCCAACCCTGCGGTTGGCTAGTTCGATGGTTCGGTGATTGACCGGGCTGCAGCGACAGTTTAGGATCGTACCACACGTTTTTTGCCGCACGTTTCCATTTTCCTTCATCGGGGAATTCTCTCATGTTATTTGCAAAGTCGCCCAAGCTTTTTGGGCTACTCGCAGCTCTCAGCAGTTGCGCCGTTTCGCTTCCAGCCACCTACGGCGAAACCAATCCGAACACCTTGACCCGGCCAGAAACGCTCAGCGGCTGGAAATTGCTTTTCGACGGCAAATCGGTGGATGGTTGGCGGAACTACAAGAAAGAGACCGTTTCCGATGGATGGAAAGTCAAGAACGGGGAATTGAGCCGCGAAGGAAAAGACGCCGGTGATTTGGTCACCAAGCAAAAGTACAAATACTTTGAACTCATTCTTGAGTACAAGATTTCCGAGGGTGGCAATAGCGGTTTGATGTTTCACGTCAACGAGGACAATCCAAATCCTTGGCAGAGCGGACCTGAAATCCAGATCCAAGACAACACCGGCGGCCACGACCCACAATTGTCGGGTTGGCTCTATCAGATGTACAAACCCTCAGCGCCACCGTGGGTCAAAGAATCCGGTGTCCTCGACGCAACGCGTCCCGCAGGTCAATGGAACGAACTGTTCCTCCGAATCTCGCCAAGCCAATGCGAGGTCTCCATGAATGGTTGCCAGTATTACCGATTCAAGATCGGAGACAAACAATGGAAGGACCTGGTAGAAAAAAGCAAGTTTGCCCAGTTCCCTGGCTTTGGTGCAGCCGGCGAAGGCTACCTCTGTTTGCAGGACCACGGCAATCCCGTCTCGTTTAGAAACATCAAGATCCGCGAGTTGCCAGCCTCGCCCGATGCTCCGGTCCCACAACCTGTCGACGCTGTCTTGCCCACGACCAGCAAATTGGCTTTTCCAAAACTAAAGTGGGAGGGCTGGGATGTTATGGACGAAGACGGCAATGCTAACAAACCCTTGCGAGTACTAGAATTGACCTATGCCAAGGGGGATTCGAATCGACTCTTTGCGATCGATCAACGCGGTTGGATCTTTGCCTTTGAAAATCGTCCCGATGTAGAGAAGTCCCATTTGGTGCTCGATATCTCCAAGAAAGTCAATCGTTGGTTCGATCCAGGTGCAAACGAGCAAGGTCTGTTGGGCTTGGCAATGCATCCTCGATTCAAAGACAATGGAGAGCTGTTCGTTTACTACACCAAGCGTGAAAACAATCACTCCATCGTGTCTCGCTTTCGCATGTCCAAGGACGATCCGAACAAAGCCAATCCCGATTCGGAAGAAATCTTGCTCGACGTCGCTCAGCCTTTTCAAAATCACAATGGTGGTTCGATTGAGTTCGGCCCAGATGGATTCTTGTACGTGGGTTTCGGAGACGGCGGATCCCGCAATGACCCCAATGCAACCGGACAAGATCGCAGCCAACTGCTCGGCTCTATCATTCGAATCGATGTGGATTCCAAATCCAATGGATTGCCTTATGGAATCCCAGCGGACAACCCTTTTGTTTCGACCAAGGGAGCTCGGCCTGAAATCTATGCACACGGCCTTCGAAATCCATGGCGAATCAGCTTTGACAAAAAGACGGGCCGCTTGTGGTGCGGTGACGTTGGACAAGAACTATTCGAAGAAGTCAACGTTATCACCAAAGGTGGCAACTACGGTTGGAGCAATCGAGAAGGAACGCACGCATTTGGAAACCGTCCAACGGTCGCTGGCGTCGGCGCCCCTATCGATCCTGTTTGGGAATACGATCACACCGCCGGCAAATCGATCACCGGTGGCCGTGTCTTTAATTCGGGTCGCATCCCAGAGCTCACCGGCAAGTACATCTACGCAGATTATGTCACCGGCAGCGTATGGGCGTTGACTTACGATCCAGCAACCGGCAAAGCGGTCCGCAATGAGCAAGTGCTCGAAAAAGGAATTCCAGTGGTCGCATTCGGAGAAGATCAGAACGGTGAGATCTACTACATGAAAGATAGCTCCAAAGGGGAATTCATTTATCGATTCGAGAAGCGAGAATAGCAAATCGATTCTCGAGTAAGAGTCTATGCATTGCCAAGCTGGAGGTTCTTTCTCCTCTTGGTTTGGGCCACCTGGTGGGGTGGAATCTTTTTTTATGCTTCGGTAGTCGTTCCCGTCGCATCGGCCGAAATCGGCAGCGTGGAGCAAGGGTTCATTACCCAGAAGGTTAGCCGCATCCACAACACTTTTTCTTTTGCCTTTCTCGGTTGTTTGATCGTCGAGTCGGTCCGTGGTCGCAGCCTCCTTCTCAGCGTTTTGACCGCAAGCCTTTTTGCAAACGTTGTGTGGTTAATGTTTTTGCATGGATCCTTGTCGGGCCAAATGGACTTTGTCGCGAGAACCGTTCCAGCATCGTTTTATCAGCGACACGCGGTTTATCTTTGGGTGTTCGGTCTGGAATGGATACAGGGCCTCGCGCTGGTTCCTATCCTGTTTGGACGAACCACCAACTTTGGCCGATCCAAGAATTTTGAAAATTCGATGTAAGATTTTATTGGCCAATGCGTCAAATGGGGACAGCCCAGGCCGACGGACTCCTGTAGCACTATCGCACAACCCCACGCAATTTCGCGATGCAATTTGCAGCAGGCTAATGCGCAAAGCAAGGGTGCCTTCGAATGGTGATTGCGGCACGCGAGTTGCTAGCGGGGTTGCGAGAGTGTTTGTACGCAAGCGAATTTCCCTGATGTTTCCTTTCGAGGAAGAGTGGTTTTATGATCTCAAGTTTACTTCGATTCGAACGCTTTGTCCGTCTGGTCAATGTCGTATCATTGACCGCTGCTGTTGCCGTTCTTGCTCCTTTGCCCACCATCCGTGGGGCCTGGTTTGCCGACCCGGTTGCATTTGAAACGGTTCCAGCGGATCTCACTGCGGTTCCTCAAAACCTACTCAAGCTAGTACACGCGCCGGAAGTGCAAAAGGAGTTGCAGCTCGAGGGAGAATCATTGAACGCTTTCGTAAACGAGTTGGCCTCGCTCGACGGCCCATGGTGGAGATCGCGAATTCGGTCCGAAGAGGAGCAGCGAAAAGTCATTGCAGAGCAAGAAAAGCTGCTCGTCGGTTTATTGAACCGATACGTTGCACCCGAACCGTTGCGGAGATTGAAACAGATCGAATTGCAATCGCAGGGCACACGGATGTTTGCGAGACCGGATGTGGTCAAAGCGATCGGATTGAGCAAAACACAAACGGCACGCTTGAATGAGCTGTATGCCGCGACCGACCGAGTTGCAAAGAAGCTGCAAAAGGCGACGGCTCCCGATCAAAAACTAGCGGACGAAGCTACGGCAGCGAAAGAGGCGGAAACGAAAGGGATTGCGGAGTTGTTGACGAGCGCTCAACGAGTGGCGTTCGGCAAGCTGATGGGAACGCCTTTCGATACGATGAAGTTAAAGCGGATCTATCCGTTGGCACCTGAGCTAATAGAAAGCGGCCACTGGGCAGGGGCCGCTCCCACGAAACTTGCAAGCCATCGCGGCAAAGTGGTGCTGCTGCATTTCTATGCATTCCAGTGCCACAACTGCGTTGCCAATTTTGGACACTACAACCGTTGGCACGAGCAGCTTGCGGACCGCGGAGTCCAAGTCATCGGCATCCAAACGCCCGAAACGTCAGCGGAACGGGATGTCAAATTGGTTCAGAGTGCAGCCAAGGACAAAGGATTCAAATTCCCTGTTCTCATCGATGTTGCCAGCAAGAATTGGGACGCTTGGTCCAACACCATGTGGCCGACTGTCTACGTCATCGACAAAAATGGATACCTTCGATTTTGGCACCAAGGAGAACTCAATTGGCAAGGCGCAACGGTGGACAAGACGATTGAAAAGTTAGTCGATGAGCTGCTAGCGGAGTGAGCGTTCGACCGCATCCGACGGAGTTTGCTGACAACTCATTTATTTAGGCGATTGCCAGCGTAGGATGGGACCATGGTCCCGTCCGTTTATTTGTTCGGGACAATGGTTCCAAACTACGGTTGGTGTTTTTCAGCCTGCCGCTGGCTTTAGATCTGCAAAGACGATGATGGAAGGGTTGCCGACGGGTGCGTAGTGGCCGGTGAATTTGACGGTGCCCTTCGGGCGGTCGATAGCAAAGACGGTGATGTTGTCGCCCCTTTGGTTGCAACAGTAAAGAAACTTGCCTGTTGGATCGAAATTGAAGCTGCGAGGGTAATTGCCGCGTGTCCATTCCTCCTCGATGAACTTGAGCTCACCGCTTTCGCCGATGGAAAAAATGCCGATGCTGTCATGCAGTCTGTTCCCTGCGTATAGAAATTTGCCATCTGCAGAGACCAGAATTTCCGAACAAAAATTGCTGCCTGCAAACCCGGGTGGCAGCGACGAAATCGATTGCTTCCATGTCAACTTGCCAGCATCGGCATCGTATTCAAAGAACGCCACAGTCGATGCTTCTTCTTGGATGGAATAGAACCAGCGTCCGTTGGGGTGAAAATGAAAGTGACGAGGCCCATCGCCGGGCGGAAGCGAGACACCGACAGGGTCGGTTGGGCTCAGCTTTCCGGTCTTGTCGTCAAACTTCCAAACAAAGATCTGATCGAGACCTAGATCGACATGGAGTACAAAGCGACCGGACGGATCGGACTGAATCATATGGGCATGCGTTCGATCGTGACCGCTAAACGCAAAGCTGCCAGGGGGCGCGTTGGTCGCTCGGGTGGGGCCAATTTTGCCCGCGTCTTGCTGAACGTCTACCGCAGTCGC
>JANODW010000833.1:0-3527 GCA_031412875.1 Pirellula sp.
TCGCGTGGACGGACGCCGCCTACGCCGAGGATTCCGGGTATCGCACCAAGTCCATCCTGGCCGTGCCCATGCGCAACCAGAAGGACGAGATCGTGGGCGTGCTGCAGCTCATCAACTCCAAGCAAGACTTCCGGGTGAAACTGGAAAATCTTTCCATCGTGACCAAACAAGTGCTGCCTTACGTGGAGCGGCAGCGGTCGATTGTGGAATTCACCCCGGCTTTCGGTTTTCTATTTGCGTCGCGATCGTAGAAAGTTTGCCTTTGGGCTTGCTCTCCAGAACATCCAAGTCGCGTTGTTGCTTGGAGGATGTGGGGTCGGTATACTGTTTCGACCATAACGAAAGGGGCATTAAAAGTCCCAATCGACTTGTTGTGGTGGTTTTTGAATCATGCAAGCCGCCATCTGCTAATTTTTATCGACGTGTGTTGTGAGGAATCGCCGTGCAATTGGACTCAGCGATGCTACCATAGACGCACTCCTTTCCTAGTTTTCTACCCTCCAATGAATGAGAACACGATGTCTAGACCAACCCGCCGTCAGTTTATTCAAAACACCTCGGCCGTAGGCGCCGCAGGTTACTTCGTTTCAGCCGGTTCAACGACCGGGCTAAGCCGTTCGGCAAACGAGAAGCTTAACGTTGCCTGCATCGGCGTAGGAGGCAAAGGAGGCAGCGACTCGAGCAATGCTGCTAAGTTTGGAAACGTTGTTGCCATTTGTGACGTCGATCGAAACACGTTGGATGGAAAAGCCAACTCCCCAGAATTTAAGAACGCGGAAAAGTTTAGTGACTTCCGCGAACTGTTTGCAAAGTATGGCAAGAATCTTGATATCGTGACGGTTAGCACTCCCGATCACATGCACGGACCGGTCACTTTGGCTGCCATGCGTTTGGGCGCTAGTTGCTACACTCAGAAGCCTCTCACACGCACCATCTACGAAGCTCGATTGTTGGCTAAGGTAGCTGCCGAAACCGGTGTGTGCACGCAGATGGGAAATCAAGGGACCGCCCTCGACTCCTCGCGAGAAGCCATCGCCCAATTGAAGTCGGGTGTTCTTGGGACGCTGAAGGAAGTCTATGCATGGTCGAACCGTCCGGTCTGGGCACAAGGCCCCGGCCGTCGCATGAACATGGCAAAGTTCGCTGCAGAAGCCATGAAAGAAGATGCGAGCGAAGGTGCAAAGATCGTCGGAGACAAACACAAAGAGATCATCCGAACGTTAGAAAAACTGGATTGGAAAAGTTGGATCGGAGTTGCCGAAGATCGCGAATACTGGCCCGGCTTGTACCATAGCTTCCAATTCCGTGGATGGTGGGATTTCGGGACCGGCGCTCTGGGCGATATGGCTTGCCACCAGTTGACCGTTCCCTTTGCATCGTGCGGGTTGCGAGATCCGATCTCGGTCGTGGCCAAGACCAGCGGGCATGATTTCGATAGCTTCCCAGCGAGCTCGGTGATCAAATTTGAGTTCCCCGAAACCAAAGAACGACCAGCCATTCCATTCTGGTGGTACGATCGCAAAGGCAACAAGCCACCCGCTTCGGTGTTCGAAAAGTGGGGCATCAACAAAGTCGCCGATAGCGGCGTGTTGATTGTCGGAGAGAAAGGAGCATTCTATAGCTCCGATGACTATTGCGGAAAGTACGAGCTCAAAGGGGTCGACAAGGTCAACGTCGATTTCGAGAAAGCGGAAAACAAAGGGGACAATGACACCAACAATATGTACGAATTGTTCCGTGCTAAAACCGCCAATGACCCCAAGATCTGCAAGTCCAACTTCATCGATCGCGCCGGCCCTCTTACCGAAACGATTCTCCTCGGGAATCTTGCTGTTTGGGCCGCTTCCAAGGGTGGTGCAAACGGAGAGATGGGAGAATGGGGCGAGAAGGTCGAATGGGACGCTAAGAACTTGGTCGTCACCAACCTCGCTGCCCTCAAGACGCCACGCGTGGCCGATTTGATCAAACCCAAGTATCGCGACGGCTACCGCATGGATTAACGATAGTCGTTCCGATGAGTTCGGATATGATAGTATCGAAGTCAATTGGCAGGGGAGTGGTTCGCTACTCCCCTGCCTTTTTCCTGTTGTATGTTTTGTTCTAGAGTGTGTCGCTATCGACCAAAGGGTTATCGTGATGAACTGTCGACGAGTATGGCTTGGTACGTTTGCAAATTGCCTGGCTGCAACGGCCCTATCGTTTGGCGTCGCCAACGCCGTTCAAACTCCCACTGCTTCCGCCGTCTCCTCCACTCCGGCCACCGCGAAAAGCGACGACGTTGCGGCTGCAAAAAAGCGATTCGAAGCCCTAGGTCCGTCGGTGAAGGCAACTTTTGCCGATGCAAAACTGACGGAGATATTGGTACCCGAAGGCTCGCAGCTCACGGCTGACGATTTCGCGTTGTTTGGAAAGCTGAGCGACTTGCAGAAGCTGCAGATTTTCAATTGCCGCACACTCAACTCGGAAATGATGACCAAGTTGGCTGGCCTAAAAGAGCTGACGACCCTCGCATTGACCAATACGGTCATCGACGACGCCGCCGTCGATACGATCGTCAAGTCCTTTCCAAAGCTCACCGTACTCGATTTGTCCTCGAACGCGAACATGTCCAGTCAAGTGCTCAAAGCGATTTCCGAACTGAAAGGGTTGCAGCAACTGATCCTCGTGCAAAACCGTTTCAATGAGCTCAGCACCCGTCGACTCGCGAAGCTTCAAGACCTTCGCGTTCTTGATTTGCGAGGCAATATGGAGGCGGGAGACATGACTCTCGAGGTGGTCGCAAGCCTTCCGAAACTAAAAGCGCTCAAACATCGTAGTACCGCAGTATCCGACTTTGGAATGGAGCATTTGTCTCGCAATAACACGCTGGAGAATCTTTTGATTCAAGACTTTGCAATCACGAATCAATCGGGACAGCACTTAGCGAAATTGCAAAAGCTGGCCCAGTTAGAAATCTTTCGCTGCCAAGGCTTTGGCAGCGAAGGTGTGTTGGCTTTGAAGGGTCTCAATCTGCAGCGACTCACCTTGCGAGACCTACCGACCGTGGACGATTCCGCTTTAGAAGTGTTAAAGGATCTTCCAAAACTGCGTCGGTTCTACTTGCATGAAATCAGCGGCATCAGCGATGCCGGCCTGAAAAATATCGGTTCGCTGCAGGCGTTGGAATTGCTCGACATTTGGAGCATCCCACAAATGACTGACGCCACTTTGGATGTGATCGCTACCTTGCCAAACCTCAAGGAACTGACCATCCGCTCCACAGCAGTGACCGATGCGGCCATCGCCAAAATAATGGGGATGCCCAAGCTCCAGTCGTTGACGTTCAAAGAAAATGGTTCGGTCACCGAAGCGGGTCTTAAAAAGCTTTCCACCAAGAAATGGACAAAGCTAGACACCGGCTCATCGAGTAGCACTTCCGAAGAGTAGCGAGGTGCTGCGGATTTGGAAATAGGGGCGGAGTTTAGTGATACGGGGGCGCGTGACACCGGTGGGCTCGCGCCCTGCCGCTATGATGGCATACTGTCGCT
>JANODW010000834.1:0-6983 GCA_031412875.1 Pirellula sp.
CAATAACGCTTGCCGTTTCCCCCCGGCTTGTTGCGGTCAGGACCCAAACGTTCCGCAGCGAACTGCCGAACCACTTCCTGCTCCGACTCGATGACTTCCAAAGGCAGCACTTCTCTGGCGTTCTTCATTTCAAAGGAATCCACATACCCTCGCTGGATAGGTAAAACGCATCCGATAGGCGTGCCCGCAGCGATTTTGATTTCAAACTTTGGCCGAGTTACCTTCAAATTGAATGTAAAGTCGCGGCGCAAGTTGTCGGTTTCGATGACTCCAACGAGATGCGATATTCCATCGATCCAGTAGTTGGGTGGGGCGACGGTCATCAGATTCACTCCCGTCGGGGTCCGAAAAGTCCATCGGTTTTGAACCGTGACGATCCCCATTCCAAAGTGCGATCCTACCACTTGCAAGTTGTAGAGGCTTTCGTCTTCGGGCCTTTTGCGGATAGTCAATGCTGCGGGGTCATTCCCTCCCTCCCAAACAATCCAGAAATCGTAAAGGGATTTCACGAGGAAGCCATATTGACTCCCAATGAGCAGTGGCAAACAGTGGTAAGCATGAGGGACCAACCAATCGCGTTTCGATTGATTGCGCAATGGCTGTATCAGTTGGGCCGGCAAATGGTTAAAGTGGTCGCTTTCCGGGATCGTAACAATCGTGTTCCCGTTGATTTTTACTTGATCGGGCAGACCACTTGGTAGCGATTTCTTCGAGTGTGACAAAACAACAATCCTCTCGAGGTTGGAACAGAATGGCGCGTCATCCTAGGTCCGATGAGGTTAAAAGTGGACCCATTGTACTGTGACTCGGACGATCGTGGCTGCGGTCACTTCTATTCAAAAACTTCGATGGGTTCCGCTACAATAAGGCGAGCGGCAGGACATTCCTACAGTAGGATGGGCCCGTTGTCCCGTCCGTTTGTTCGTTCGGGACAATGGTCCCAGACTACGGCTGATATGTTTCAGCCCGCCGCTCGCCTAAAGGTCCGATTCCTTCGTAGGCCAGCATCCCCTTACTCGCTAACCCTGCCTAAAACAAAGCGAGCTCTTTTTTCATGAAAATACTTTTTCTCCACAGCTGGCAATCTGTTCCTGGAGGAGTTAAACCGACATTTCTTTCAGAGCATGAATGCGAAGTCATCAATCCAAAGCTCGATGACGATGATTTTGATGCGGCGGTCCGCACTGCGCAAACCGCGTTTGATCTCCACCAACCGGACGTGGTGGTCGGTTCCTCTCGAGGCGGAGCGGTTGCGATGAACATCCATTCGGGTACGAAGCCCCTGGTGCTGCTCTGTCCTGCATGGAAGAAATGGGGCAAAGTTAAAACGCTCAAATCCAATGCAGTGGTCTTGCACAGCCGAAAAGACGAGGTGATTCCGTTCGAAGATAGCGAAGAGTTGATCGCGAAAAGCAAACTTCCGAGCGATCTGTTGCTGGAGGTTGGGTACGATCATCGCCTTGCAGATACCAGTTCCCTATCCGCACTTTTATGGGCATGCCAGCAGCTCGCAGATCATGCGGAGCTTTCTACGCAGGGAGGTCCATCCCAGGGGATGGGGTCCATGCAAGGAGAGTGTAGCTATGTTTGCGATGCGTGCGGGGAGGAAATTATCATCCCTCTCGATCTTGCCGAAGGGAACGACCAGAAGTACGTTGAGGACTGCCCTGTTTGTTGCCGAGCCAACATCATCCACGTTGCAATCGATGAGGATGGAGTTGCTAGCGCGTGGTCGGAACCCGAACAAGATTACGATTGAAGCCAATTTTTGGGAAAACAATAACGATGTCCATCAACCTAGCCGTCGCTGCATGTACCCTTTTTCTACTGGCTTCGTGCTGCTCTTCGCTCGGCGCGCAACCGCCGATCCTTGCCCCGAAATTGCACATCCTCAACGCCAGTGCCGAGAGGATCGACCTCTATTGGGTCAAATCCGACACAGAGCGAATTCCCAACGGATCGGTTGAGCCTGGCAAGTCCACTACGATCACTACGACGCTCGGTCACCGCTTTGAAATCGTGGGCCAGAGCAGCAAACCAAACGGCAACAAACCAAACGGCAACCCCTCCAAGGCAATGGTCACTTGCCAAGCAAGGGTCCAAACCTTTCGCTTCGATCCCGCCGAAGTCAATGGTTTTCCCACGTTTTATAAGCAGATCGCATCCGCCAACGGCTTGCCTGTGGTTGCGTCGTCCAAAGTCAATCCCTTTGCGGTCCAGGAAGCTATCACCTTAGTCAACCAGATGCTTGCCAACCGACCTGATGTGCTCGCAGCGATCGCCAAGAGCGGCTCGCGACTTTGTATCATGTCGCATACAGAATTCACAACCGACTTGCCCGAGTTCGAGCGATTGGCAAATGAAGATTCCCCGGGAGGCGCAGGAGTTCCTGCGAAAGACTATTGGGACGCTCGGGCTCGCGGGACGGGAGGGAGCGAAACGGATCCGTTCTGTTCGTGCGCCGAAGAGAATCTCCTCGGCTACACCGGTGACCCCTATGCCGCCGAGTGTATTCTTATTCACGAGTTTGCGCACTGTATCCATTTGCGAGGTCTTTCCAACGTCGATCCAACCTTCGATGTTCGACTGCGATCCGCTTATGACTCCGCAATGAAATCCGGACTTTGGAAAGGGAAGTATGCGTCGGTCAATCATCACGAATACTTCGCCGAAGGAGTCCAGTCCTGGTTCGACAACAATCGTACGAATGACCACGACCACAATCATGTCGATACACGCATTGAATTGTTGGAGTACGATCCTGCGTTGGCAGAGATATGCCGCGAAGTTTTTGGCGATACTGTATTGAAATACACCAAACCAGCGACGCGGCTCACCGGCCACCTGGCCGGCTACGATCCGGCCTCTGCGCCCACGTTTGCTTGGCCCAAACGGTTGATGGACACCCGAGCGGAAATCCGTAGGAAGGCGCAACAACGCGATAGATCCGCGAACGAACCATCCCCTTATATCGACAGGAATGTTGCAGGATGGACAGTGCACATTCGCCGCGAGTTGCTGGAAGCCGACTCGCCCGCCACCGAGAAAGCCTTAAAACTGCTGGAAGCACAACTAGAAGAAATCATTCGCGTAGTTCCCGGCAAAGCGGTCGCCGAGTTAAAAAAGGTACCACTATGGTTTTCGCCAGAGTATCCTGCAACTCCGCCTCGCGCTGAGTACCATCCGGGAGCGGGTTGGCTGCGTGACAACCAACGCGATGCGGCCATGGCAAAAGGGGTCGAGTTCACCAATGTCCGGATCTTCGAAGCCGAGACGAGACGGATGCCCAATTTCGCATTGCACGAGTTGGCGCACGCATTTCATGATCGTGTCCTCCCCAAGGGATTCAACAATCCCGACTTGAAGGCAGCCTATGAAATTGCCAAACGTAGTGGCAAATACGATCGGGTCGAGCGTCAGGATTCCGAAGGTCGCAAACGGCTCGACGTAGCGTATGCATTGACCAACCCGCAAGAGTATTTCGCCGAGAGCAGCGAAGCGTATTTTACTCGAAACGATTTCTTCCCCTTCGACCGCGATGACCTCAACCAACACGATCCAGAAACCCTCAAGCTAATCGCCACCCTCTGGCAGCTCTAAAGGCAGAGTCGCTCTGCAAGTGGGTCGCTCTGCAAGTGGGTCGCTCTTGCCGAGAGCGACTTCATTTCGCCCCGCCCGTTCACGTTCTTCCAACAGTACCTCCAGCCGCTCTTTTCTGCCATCCAGATTTCATAGAGGGCATCCTTGGCTGCGTCAACAGCCCTGCATTGCTTCATTTTTGCGGGTTAAATACTCCTTAAAAATGCTTGCGGTGCCATTCTGCCCCGTTGCGTCGCGAGAAAGCTTTTTGGTGTAGTTTTGAAAGTGTAAGTGAATTCCTTCATTACCTCGTGCCAAAGAATCAATTTGTCTATTTTGTACAGGAGCATGAACCATGCGTTATTTTAACCGCCCTCGGGGCTTTACTCTGGTTGAACTTTTGGTTGTTATTGCAATCATCGGCATTCTTGTAGGGCTTCTTTTGCCTGCCGTTCAGGCGGCTCGCGAGGCGGCGCGCAGGATGCAGTGCCAGAACAATTTAAAGCAACAAGCCCTTGCAACTCACAATGCTCATGACACGCATCGACGTTACCCGCCACAGGGTGGCAATTACGGCGGGTCATGGTACGCGCCTCTGTATTTTCATCTGTTACCATTTCTAGAGCAAAAGAATGTTTTTGAGTCGGCCAGTAACTGCGACTTAGCCGCCGCAGTTGGGCAGGCGAATCCGGGCTCAACGATCACCAACTTGGGTTACATTTGGCCCACGTGGGGTTCCGTAAACACAGGAAACAGGACTTGGCTTCGTCAAACTCGCATTTCAACTTATCAATGCCCAAGCGATAGCACACTTGGCAATGGGCTCGATTGGAGTCCGGGAGATTCGTCGTATGGCGGGAACTTCTTGATTTTTGGGGGCGAGATCAATCGCACGATTACTTGTGGCAGCGCAGGAAACCCATGGGAAACCTGCTGGGACGGGAAAGCCAAAGTTGCGACGCTCAGTGATGGTACATCCAATACCATCATGTTTGCGGAAAAACTATCGCGATGCAATGGTACGGGAAATCCTGGCGGAACATGGTGGATGCGTGGAGTCTTTCGAATTGGAAGTGCGAGCGGAGGAAATCCAAATTCTGGAGTACCGGCCGACAGCTATCCTGGTGACCGACTTTCGGCTGTATTCGGCGGTGGCCGCGGTCGTGATGGAACTATCTTCACTTACGGAACCGGTTCGAAATTCCAAGTTCAACCAAGGAATCCACTTGCAACATCCGCCCAAGGCGGCCTTTGCGATCGCCGATTGGCTTCGACGCAACACGATGCAATGCAGATAGCGTTAGGAGACGGAAGTGTGCGAAGCATGACTGGCAGCATCGCCAATGATGTTTGGTTTGCGCTGCTTACCCCAGGTGGAGGAGAAGTCAATAATGCAATCGACTAGTCATCGCTTACTTTTCAAATCCCATTGGGAGGCATTCGTCCAGGTTGTACTCGTGGCGACAATGCTACTTCCGACCGTCGGTTGCGGCCGTCGAACTGGCGAAATTTCTGGTGAAGCAACGTATAATGGAAAACCCATTCCGGGTGGCTTATTGACCTTTCGCCCCGCCGACGAGTCAGAGAATTCCGTGTCCTATGAGCTTGGGCGTGACGGCAAGTTCAAGGTAGAACTCCCCGTTGGCGAAACATCGATTTGCATTGACAATCGGGAATTCGAACCTCGACCAGCAACTTCGCCAGCCACTCCTCCCGGTATGAATTTACCACCAGACGTTCTTAAAGGAATGCAAGCAAGCAGCAAGGAGTCAAGCAAACTATCCGACCGGTGGGTCAAGCTGCCGGAACGCTATTATCAAATCGAGACTTCCAAACTGAAGATCACAGTGAAAGGGGGTAAACAAACCGAAACTATCGAATTCAAAGAGTAACTCTTAATCTATCAGCACGTTCATCGCTGATCGTTCAGTACAGGGATGTTCGGCAGTACCAACAAAGGCCCATCCATCTTTGCGATGGGCTTGCTTCGGTTGGCCGCACATAGTCGCCTTTTGCTCCGCAAAAGTAGCGTCATCCCTGATCTTTCGCCGCGCATCTCACCAACCACAAACCACCCCAGCAAAACCGGAAAACTGGTTCCATTCGAAATGGGAAGCGACAGTTCGACACAACATCCACTGCCAACTGATTCGAAACGATGGCCAGATAGCAACTAGGTCGCTTCCGGGAACGGGGACCTGTTCGTTCGCTAGGCGCGTTGGCCTTTGCGGATCGCTTCTTTGGATAACGATGCGGGAGTGCCCGCCACTCGCTTATCTATCCCTACCGCGATTATCCCTTTTTTAAAATGCAGTTTGTCGAACAAACAATGACTCCTGCCATCGATTACAATAACCGACGTAATACCCGTTAGCCCTCATCATCTTTTTTCTGGATTGGAGAGTCATCATAAACCATTTGAAATTAGGGACGTATTGTGTTTTCTTAATCCTGAATGGGTGCAGTTCCCTCCAAGCAGATTTGTTGCTGACCTACAATCTATTAGGAATTGGAGGGGTCCCTGCTTCAGTCTCACCTAATTCAACTTCCAATCAGATCGTTGGGGGGAATCTTACACGGGGCTCCGGTCTGATCGCCTCTACTGGAGGACTGAACGGAGCCAATTCATTTTCATCTACCGGTTGGAATAGTCTGACAAACCAGGATTACGTTTCCTTTGGATTTCAAGTGAATCCCGGATACCAAGCAACGATTGAAAACGTTCAATTTCGAACCAATGCTGAGAATAGTGCGCCGGCCAACATCGGTTTGTTCGCGAGTAAAGATGCGTTTGGAACTGCTGTCGCATCGTTCGGTATTCTGACCGGTGATGCCACGTATTGGACGCTTAATACTTCTACAATGCAACCGGTTTCAGGAGCAATTGAGTTTCGATTTTATGCGATTAATTCCAGTAGTATTGGTGGAGGAATTGTCGGCGAAAACGGGGCCTTGATGTTTGGTAATTTTGCGGAAGAGCGGAACGCACAGTTCTTTCAAGTGAATGGCACGGTCACCGCAGTTCCTGAACCTTCTACCATTGCGATGCTTCTTACAATCGTCTCCATTTACTTGGGCTCGATGTTTTCTCTAGCTTTCTCCTTTAGCCACATGACTCGGAAGCGAAATACTGCTGCTCTTGCTTGAGCTTCGGCATCGGCACCGCAATGTGCCCGGAGACATTTGGACACGATGCAATTCACCACGACGGTTCATGCGTCGGTTCCACGCTCCCAAGGCAGTCAAACGTCGCGCGGAATACCGAGGGAATTTCATGGTTTTGGATCCGTCCGTTGGATTTGCAAAAGAATGGCTTCCGCATCGGACTTCTCCTCCGGATAGAGAGTGATCGCTGAGTGACATGCTACCATTGCTTGATCGATTCGACCGAGTGCAATCAGGGC
>JANODW010000835.1:0-2538 GCA_031412875.1 Pirellula sp.
CATTCGCTCGGAAACACTGCCGGCTTACCGTAGGATGGGACCATTGTCCCGTCCGTTTGTTCGTTCGGGACAATGGTCCCAAACTACGGCAGGTAGGCTTCAGCCTGCCGCTCGCCTTACTCGTACAGAGGCTTGCGATCAGCAGTCGTTTCATCTGCACGATGGAAGTCAACGATGTCTTGCTGTTCCATCTGCCAGGTGAAGTAGGCAGGTGCATCATCGATGATGGTAGGAAAGTCGACGATGCCGTCGTGAGCTGATCGGAGGATCACACCAAGCTGTTCGAGTTCGCTCACGTAATCCTCCAAGTGTGCCGCCTCGCTTTTGAGGTCCTCTTGGATTTCGATAATCTCAGCGTCGTAGACTTGGAAACGTGCGTTGCCTTCTTGACGTCGCAGCATCCGCCTCAAGTTCGACTTCCGCTCGGTCAACTCGCGATGCGAGAGCGAAATGTCTGTCACAATAAGTCGAAGCAACGGGAGCATGGCCCTCGCTTGTTCGATTGTGAAAACATGAGTTGTCTTGGTAGTCATAGTTAACGCACGCATTTTTCGTAGACTCAAACGATGCTTGCCGAATGAGGATGTGTCAAGACAATACCGACAACTAGGAATTTAGGAAAGTTCACTTGAAAGGTGCCGGATTGCCTCCAAAACGAGCCCTGCCGCGTTAAACGCCCGAATTCGCAATTAACGCGAATTGAACTTCCATTACAGCATTGCTGGCCAATCTAATTCTTGCTCGAATTATCCAGCATTCAATGACTGATGTTCCCAGATTGGCGAGTTTTTCCCGCCCACCGATACGGTAAATTCGTCGCAGACCTGATCTACGAGTTCGGAGGTCACTTTAGAAGCCTGCCGAACCGCACCCGCAACGAGTGCCAATTCTGCAATTTGTGCAATTTTCCTTGGAATCCCCTCTCCCATTTCCTGAATGCGCGTGATCGCTTGTCCGTTGAAAACGACGTCGTCGACGCCAACTTGCCGGAACGCAAATTCGAAATAGTCCGCGGTTTGTCCAAGATCCCAACTGGGCAAATCGATTTTCAGATCGGTTTGGTCCAGAATCCAACGAGGGATATCGACCAAGGATTCGTCATTGACACTGAGCAACATGCTCCATCGGTGCGGTGAACACCAAAGCTGTGCAAGCGATTGATAGACATCGTCGCTGCTGCCATCAATATTGTCCAACAGCAGGACCGTTCGATGACCGATAGCGGCTTGGCCAAACAAGTGATCATTGATTTGTGTCCAGCAATCGGTCGTCGCATTTCGTTCGTTTTGAAATCCCGACAACCCGTTGAGGATTCGCAGCGGCAGATTGTTCCGATCCGCGCATCTCAAGTCGATGAGGGCCAGCTTTTCCAAAGGATGATGGGCGTTGCGGACCTTGGCAAAATGTTGCAAAAAGGTGGATTTCCCAACCCCGGATGGCCCGATCACCAGCCCGAGCCGCTTTTCCTGCGAGACCAAAAAATCACTTCTCGCGAGAGCTTCTTCGATCGTTCCTCCCGTAAAGACACCTTTGCCCGCCGTACCGATTGCGAAAGGGGAGCGAGGTAGTTTCCAGAATCTCAAATGGCTCATTTTCACATCCTCTTCTTTTTCGGGCCAGTCTCGCAGCGAGTGGGTCTTCAGCAAAATTGTTTCAACCTTGTTGCTTCTCGGCACGTAACAGTCTCCGTCTCCATCAAATCCGGAACCGCCAATCCATTTCCACCGGATTTTTGCGATTTTCCCTTAAGAATTGGAGGGCTAATGTTCAGCAGTCCGAATCCGCATTAAACTCGGTCAAATGATAGGTCCCATCTTCCAACGAGAAATTGCAACGTTGCCTCGCCGAGGCAGGCATTTTGCCAGCCGAGTCATCTTTGCCATGATGCTTTTCGCCATCATCGGTACCACTTGGCTGCTTCTGGCTGGTCTTCAACCCGTTCAAAATCCGGGGGATTTGGCTCGTTTTGGAGTGCTTATTTTTCAGTTGATCGGTCCGTTTCAATTGATTGTTCTTCTGTTCATGGCCGCTCTGGCGGGAACGATTGCGGTCAGCCATGAAAAAGACAAGCAGACGCTGCTCCTTTTGCTGATGACCTCGCAAACCAATGCCGAAATGGTCGTGGGAAAAATCGGCGCGGGTTTGCTCGCAACCATGAACGCTTTCTTGGCTTCGCTTCCGATCGTCTTTTCCATCACGCTTTTGGGAGGCGTGTCGCTCGAGCAAGTCTTTGCGTGTTCGTGGGTGACGTTTTGCGCTTTGATCGCCAGCGCTACCTTGGGCGCAACCATCGCCTTCTGGAGGGAAAAAACGTTCCAATCGCTGACCGTGACGATGCTGATCATTTCCTTGTGGTTGGCGATCGGAGAAGTGATCGCAAGTGGGAACATTCCAGGCCTGTCGCCCGAGGTAGCGAAATTGTTGAGCCCGTTGCGAGCGTTGTTCGAGGTGACGCAGCCGATCGCTTCGAAGTCCCTGGTGCCGTTTTGGTTGCCTGGTGGCAACGCAGCGCTTGCAGGATTGTCCCTGCTGATGATC
>JANODW010000836.1:0-7204 GCA_031412875.1 Pirellula sp.
TCGCTGTCGTTTGCGGTCGGGCTCTATTTGCCCTTGGCAACCACGTTGCCGATCTGGATAGGTGGACTGATTCGCGGGTTGGCGGACAGATTAAAAAGCGGCGGCAAAAAGCTTAGCGCTACCCACAACGAAGCCGACGATGAACTTGGAAAAGGAAACTTATTCGCAACCGGCTTGGTAGCGGGCGGAGCGTTGGCGGGTGTCGTCATAGCTCTGCTCTCGGTCAACGAGGACGTTGCAGGCTACCTCAAGAATTGGAGCGCAGAAAAGGGATTAGGCAACGCTTTGACCGGCATCGTACAAATGATCGGCGTCGATCCAACGCATGCGGGCGAAGTCGGATATCAACTGTTCGGCGTGCTATGTTTTGCATTCATGGGTTCGGTGCTCTTTTCCTTCGCTAGGCGAAAATAAATGCACGCTTGCTAGGCAAGCGGCAAGCTGAATCCCAATGGCATTTCCAACAGGAGCGGCAGGGCGCGAGCCCTCCGGTGTCACGGCAGAAATCGCTGCGATTCTTTAAGGGTCCCGACCGGACGGCTCGCGCCGTTCCGCTAAAGTAAGCGCCATTAAAACATAGCCTTTCCGCCGCGCGGGCTTTGCCGGCAAGTTGCATGCTAATCTACGAGCGAGAGGTTGGGTGTCTCATGACCCGCTGGGCTCAGCAGGACGTATGGCAGCGCCTAGGATGTTGAACTTCGGCCAATTTCCAATCGGCGATTCCATTCGCACGGTCCAGTCCTTTTCCAAGGCGGATACGAGGCTGGAATCGTTCCAGCTCCGGTCGGAGATCCAAAGTTCGTTTGGTAGAGAACGGTACAGCAGCTCCTCCAAGAACTGCGGGGTCTCGCCAAAATAGTCCAGACGATCGTTGATTGTGGCGACGATGGCGGACCCTTGATGAATGGCTTGCCGAATCGTAACATCCCATGCAGCAGACGCGTGGGCGATTTCCGAAGCGGCTGCAATTGCATGATGCGTGCTTGGGAAAACGGTATTCAATCCATCGTTCATCGTCTTGATCACGCAGCCGCTATGGCTCGAAACAATGCTCGCCATGCTCTGCAAATGCTTGAGAATGTACGAGCAAGCCGCTTGATCGGATAACGCAGCGTAGAGTTCGGAAGCGCTCGCGATTTGGCAACCCAATAACGTTACCGTGGTGAGGCTCACCATTTGGCCTGGTGATAACACTTCGTCTGGAAACCAATCGCGGAACGCAGGCAACCGGGCAGCGTCGGCCGCCGTCAACGCATCGGCTCGTGAAGCCAGGCGTTCGATTCGGATTTGTCGCGGATCCGAATGCGAATTGAATAGCGAGAGGACCTGTTCGCCTCCGCGAATGGTCGGAACATCTTGCTTGGCGATCGGCCGTGCAAGATCGATCTCCCAACGTCCCACGCGTCCCGTGGGAGCGACGCGGAAGTCAATCACGTACGGGAGTTGTGGGCCTCGCAGGCGGTACTGACCATCGTTGAGACGCAATTGCAGATTAAGCCTTTCGTCCGCTTGCAGTCGGATTTGGGCAACCACGTGCGATGAAAAAGCAGGGCCCCCGACACAGTATGTCTTCGTCTCGGCCGTTCTTATTTCTGGATGGGCTCGGAATATCAATTCAATGCTTTTTGCGAAGTCGAGTTCGTAGTCGGCATTGCACGCTTCGCAATGTCCATGGTCGGCTAGCCCTTTGAGCGTCTCTTTGACATCCGATGGGATTCGACAAGTGGGGCAGAGGATATCCCATAGCAAAATCAGCGCCCCTTCTCGGGCGGCCAACAGACACGCCTCGACCACTTCGTCTGGCTTCAATCCGAAACGTTCCGCAAACGCTAACGGTCTCAAACGAGCGACGTCCAAGTCGCTTGCAAACTCGAGGTACTGTTCGAGTGTATCGAGGACTCTAGGCTCAAACGAATTGCCGCTGGATCGGATGCGGACGAAACGTTCCTCAAGTCTGCGTCGTTGATCTCGCGTGATGGTTTTTGTCGCCGCAAATGCATTGGCATTGCTGATGCTGGACTGGGACAATAGGTACTGGTCGATTCTTTCGTAGACGCGGCCAAAGTTCCGTTCGGATTTGCCTCCTATTTGGATCTTGGCAAAAAGCTTGCCCATAAAATTCCTTGGAACCATTTGCAAGGTTTGGACGACGAGGGTCCCTCCGTCGGCTTGGGGAAGCAGTTCGACCACGTTGGTAAACCAATAAAATGGACCGCTTGGAAACTGCCTGAGCACGCTCAATCGACGGCCTTCAATCCACTCGAACGGGTGCTCTTCCCACTCCATCGTCATGCCCATCGCCCGTACCGTTGCAATACGACGCAGCCCGAGTTTGGGATCTTGAATCGTTTTGTATTGGACAGCCGGTAGACCGACTGCATGATTGACTCGGTCGGTGTTGGAGATGTAGGGCCAAAGCGCCTCGGCAGAGGATCGGAGTTTCCATTCGAACCGATACTGCAATTGTCCTTTGGCATGGACGTCCGGCAGGGCGGGATGCATAAGTATGGAGGTTCGCGTACCGGACAGCAGCCCCTCGAGATCTTGCAAAAGTTCACCCGCATTTTGGTAGCGTGCATTCGCGTTTTTGGCCATGCATTTTTCGACAACTTCTTGGATCGCTTCGCTGACAGTTCCAACCAGCGATCGCAGCTTGGGCACTGGGCTATCGCAATGCATACGAAAGATCTCGACGGGCGACGGTGCCTCAAAGGGCAGTTTCCCGGCCAAACATTGAAAGAGAGTAACACCAAGGGCGTATACATCTGTAGGAGGCCCCACTTCGAGCCCTCGGCATTGCTCTGGCGCCATATAGTAGGGCGTGCCCATGATCATGCCAGTTTGCGTCATTGCCATCGACTCGGCCGAGTCAATATTTTTTGCCAACCCAAAGTCTGCGACTTTGATTAGAGGCTCGCTTTGCGTATTATCGATTTCCCCGTTTTGAAAGGAGCGTTCCCCGCGCGCGCTGAGCAGTAAGTTTGCCGGTTTGATATCCCGGTGTACCATAGCCAGTTGATGGGCTACGTTGAGGCCGCGGGCTGCATCTGCTATGGCCGCAATCACCAAGGGTTCGTTCAATGGTCTTTGAGCGCGCGTGAAATCGACGAGACTACCGCCTGGGACATATTCCATCGCCAAATACATTGTGTCCCCAGAGCGATTGAACTCGATCAATCTCGCGATGGCTGGGTGGTCCACTGTAGACATCAGTCTCGCTTCCTTGGCAAAGCGTCGCGATGCCTTTTCATCCTTGGCCATGCGTTCCGAAAGGACTTTGATCGCTACCAATGCCTCATTGCTTCGGTCTCTGCCCAAGAAAACGGATCCCATACCTCCTTCTCCCAGCGATCGCTCGATTGCAAATCGCCCGATCTGGGGCATATGGGCTGGGACCATTCGCTCTTTTGCAAGCGACTCAACTTCCATCAAAGATATTTCTTGAGTCGCTTCGTTGGCACTGGGGCCGGAATCGTTCGGGTCGGCGGCGTCGGCAGACAATTGGAAACTTGTTTGGAAGTTGTTGCGAGGTCGGTCTCCTATCCGAAGTCGTTCCACCACATCTTCTATTGCAGGTCGATCACTCCAAGAATCGCGTTGCATGTCCTCAAGGAGCGGCTTCACAACATTCCAAAATGGCGAGAGCGAAGGGCTTTTCAGCCACAAGCTTTGCAACCAAGTCCCAAACAGAAGGATATCCTTCGCGATTGCGATCGCACCGATGCGATCGTCCAGTTCTGGGCTGTGCAACGCTCCGTCGAGCATATCGATTTGGACGGAAAAGGAGTTCGGCGAATTCGGCGATGCGTTCCGTTCGGTCCAGTAGAAGCATTCCGGGATCAAGTTGCCGTGCGCAATTCCGATTTCATGAGCGGCGACAAGCGCTTCCGCAACTCCAACCAAGATTGGCAAGGTCAGTTCCGAGACATTCTGTTGCATTCCAAAATGCTTGGCGTGCAAATAGGGAGTCGCGGTCACGAACGCTTCCTCGGTATCCTCGATCAGCGTGATCGGCAAAACGCATGCATGCGAGACCATCAGAGCGCGACGAACGCCATCCAAGGAATCCAGTCCCGATTTTAAAAACCGAACCAGGCGAAAGGGCTGGGTCCCTCGCGTCGCATAAAAAGCTTGAAAATGGCTGTTGCTGGATAAGGGCCTCACCAACACAAAGTCATCGTTTTGCACAAAGCGGCCTGCGGAAAGGGATCGAAAATGTGTATGCTAGAACGCGCGAGTCTACGTATCTCAAAAACACCATTGTACCGCTTCAAATCATTCGCATTGGGTCGGTTCCTGATTCGCCTCGGACGCTTACAATACCTTTGATATGTCTACCCCACCTCTCAGTGCCCTAGTGGCCGTTGCCAGGAATGGCACCATCGGAATGGCAAACCAACTCCCCTGGAAACTGCGAAACGATCTCCAGCGATTCAAACGCTTGACGATGGGCAATTCCCTCATCATGGGGCGAAAAACATTTGAATCGATTGGCAAACCGCTGCCGGGCCGACAGACCATTGTGCTTTCACGGCAAGGACAAAAGATTGAGGGTGTCCAACTGGCTGCATCGTTAGACGAAGCGCTCGAGATGATGAATGCAGGCTGCATCGGCTTCGTCGTTGGGGGGGCGGAGATCTACCGCCTGGCAATGCCCCGCATTCAAAGTCTGTATCTGACCAGGGTGCTAGCAGACATCGCAGGAGATGCTTTTTTTTGTTCGTGGAACGAAGCTGCATTCGAATGCGTCGAACAGTCCTTTCAGCCCGCAGACGATTACAACGATTGGCCTACGGAGTTTTTACATTTAAGAAGGAAAGCGACCGCAGACAGTGGGAAGAATTTTGACAGCGGTTTAGCGAGCTGAAGATTAACTTTCCGATCTAGAGAGCGTCGATCGTAAGTCGGGCTGAACCGGACGCTATCGCGTTCCTGCTGATTATAAGCAGGGCGCGAGCCAGATGGGCATGCACATTAACGGAACGGCGCAAGCCGCCCGGTCTGGACCTGTAAAGAATCGTTGCGATCTCAGCCGCGACACCGGAGGGCTCGCGCCCTGCCGCTCACGGACCGGAAGTCTGGCGACCTCCGCTACGACAGAAGCCACCAGCCCGCGCTCAAGCATCGGGCTGCGATAGAATTTTGCCCCAAGGCAATTTCATGAACACTTCAATGCCAATTGCATCAACTGGTGGGCCCGACGGCCACGTTGTTGATCATTTCGATGCCTCGAGTAGCCGATCGCACGGTTTCCTGAGCAAGTTGCTTTAAAAAGAAGCTTTCGACGCGTCCTTTTAACAAGACTTGATCGCCGATTTGCTCGACATGGAGCATCCTAAGCGCATGAAATGGACTCTCATGCAGCATCTTATTGGCTTGCCCTAAAACGTCTTGAAATCCTGAATCAATCATTGATCCACTCCCTAAATTGGTCTTTCCGCGACGAGGACCGATCGCTCTCGCGATGGATCCCCACTATTCGAAAATTCGGTTTTGAAACCGCCAACTGCACATCCTGAAGTATCGTCGAGTTCCGCCTGCAATGGTGTTTCGTGTGAACCAAACACTATTACACGTCAACTTATGACGAGCACGGATCGATTGTCAAGTACCCACACGATGCTATTCGTTAGAATCTTCCCAATCGTCAAGATCAATCGCCGGGAACCGATAATTGGGCTTGGGTAGCTCACGAATCACAGCATTACCAACGAAGAGGTGTAGGTTTTCATGCTCGTATTTGGACTTGAACCTGTATTGAAGGATAACCGTTGGTCGGTTCATGCAATTGTTCTCGGTAGAAAACTTGAGCCTCGCTGCAGAAGCGACAGCAGTATTGCTGTTGTTGGCATTTGCATGGCCTGAACGAAAGACGGGGACGTCTAGCGAATCGCCAGAGGCGCAAGGTACAGACTGGGAGTCGGCCAAGAGCTGCTATCTGCAAGCGTGCCTTTTTCGCGGGCTTTACTTGCAACAATGCGATAAATTCTCACCGGGTCAACCAGCATTCCTTCCCAAAGGACTCGACGACAATTCCTCCGGGCAGCAGGTTCCTCTGCCGTGGCAAGATCGATTGACGCATTTCTTTAATCGCAGTGGCTTTGATGCGGTCCTAAACCACTGGCTTTCCATCGATGCGACGCGCCGCGAGAACTCCTGCTTGTCGATGGTCACTTTGCCCGGATATTCCGAAATGGTCGCCTCCCACGGCGCGATGGTGACCGAACAAGCGTTGCAAGCCGTCGCACGGAAGCTGAAAGAAGATCTCGGACAAACATGTATCGTCTCAAGGTACCTGCCCGATCGGTTCCTCATCCTTCATTTGGCATCAAGCCTACCATTGTGCCATGCGAGGATGGTTAAACTCCGACACGGCCTGACCGAGCCAAACTTTTTTTCGGTCGCTGGTCAACCCTTGCCCCTCGCTTGCAATGTCTGCAATGTAGCCATCAAAGGCTCTCCTACCATTGCCGAAACAGTGGATGAATTGGACGCGGGCACAATGGAAGCGGAAAGCAGCAGTCGTCACACGCTGACCAAGCACGAGGGAGAATGGACCGATGCGTTCCCAGAACCAGCCTCAAATGGCCTTCCAGCAAATGCGAAACCTCCTGCTCCGGTCGGATCGCACCTCCCCGAACATACCGAGCGAACTCAGTCCGACGCAAAGTCCGACGCAAAAGGCAAAAATCTCGACGCAGAGAATGCAGATGCCGCCAACGGGGAATCTGAGTCCGAGACAAATGCACCGAGCGATATCTCCGCCGTTGCCAACCCGGATGACATCGCCGCATTGTTCGCGCAAATCAATACGAAAAAATCCGCGCAGCCTGCTCCGCCTCCAAGCGTGAATGCCGTTTCGAACGACCCCGCAGACGCCTCCCAGTCCGCGTCCCCCGACGACATCGCAGCCCTCTTCGCGGCCGCGAAACCGAAGCCCCCCGCCGCTCCTGCTAAACCTGCAGAACCCGTCATCGACCCCAGCGCGAATGCTTCGTCCGACGATATCGCAGCCCTCTTCGCATCGGTAAAACCGGCAGCCAAACCATCGACCGTTCCATCCACGCTCGCACCGACCGCACCTCCCGAAGAACCCGTCGCCAAAACAAAAGAAACAGCCGCACCGGCTGCGCCCGTAGTCAACACCGCCTCGAACGCCTCTGCCGACGATATCGCGGCCCTTTTTGCTTCGGTTAAGCCGACC
>JANODW010000837.1:0-6492 GCA_031412875.1 Pirellula sp.
GATTCGACAGTGGAGGGGTAGCCGAGATCTCCTGAGGTCGCATCGGCGGTGAGCGAGATCGGTGCGCTCCAGGTCTTGCCTTTGTCTTGGCTAACTCTCGCTTGGATTCCAATGGGTTTGCGGCGATGGCCATAGGTCATCAGAAGGTTGCCGTTTTGCAATCGCAACAAATGCGATGGCAGCCCCCAAACACCGATAGTATGCGGTACCGACCAAGATCGCCCGCCATCGTGGGATTCGCTTTGCAGCGTATGCCCGTCGTCGGTTTTGTTCTCATTGCGAACATGGCAAACAAGCGACCCGTCCGATGCGTCGACGAGGTGCAATTCATGGTACCGGACTGCTTCATCGCCGGGTCGAGTCGGGATGGTCGCGATCCATTCCCAAGTCAATCCATCGTCGAATGACTCGCAGACTCCGATTTTTTCGTCTCCGTAGATGGCTTTGCCGGCATACAGCAGTCGTCCATTTTTGAGCACGATTGGGCCGTGTGGGCTATTGATTGGTACTCGATAGCGAGAAGACCAGGTTATTCCTGCGTCGGTCGAACGAAGCATGTAGTTCCCCAACTCTGCCCTGCGTTGAGTTTCGGTCAATCGATGATGGACGGCTTGCCATTCCAAGAGGAGTTTCGGGTCCGCGAATGCACCTGGGGACCCTGGCGAAGCCTTCTCTGCGCGGTGCAGCAACGGCTCATAAGCGAGCGAAGTAAAGGTCGTGACCAAGATCGATCCTTTTGCCGTTTCGACAATACCGGCGTCCCGATCGTCAATCGGTCCATCGTAGAGTACTTGAGGCCATCCCCAGGTTACCCCTTGATCCTTGGATCGCATCCATTCCAATCGACCGAATGGGCAAACATGGCTTTCGCGCCCACCGGAAAAAACAAGCAAGAATTCGCCATCTTTTCGCTTTGCGAGGGTTGGCCAGCCATGATACAACGGGGGCTTCCAACTGATGATTTTGACATCCAAAATTTCCATTCCCGGCGGCATGGCCGATTCGTTTTGGGCGGCAACCCCAACGCTCATCGCGACAACGATCCATGCGACAACGATCCATGTGAGAGAGATGCAGGCGGTGCGTTCCAAGCGGCTTCGATCGATCATGGCTGGGAGGTTCCTTGGGTGGCTCTAGGAAAAAGTCATTCATTGGCGAGTGGCAGCGTGTAGACTACCAATCATAACCCAAACCGTCCCGCCTCGAGCGAGTAGAACTCGGGGCATTGCGTTCGAGGAAAGCGAAACCATGACCACGCCCACGCCAGGCAAACTCGAGTTTACCGATTGCATTGCTTGCGGCAAGCGCGTTGCCACCATCGCCCCGATTTGTCGGCACTGCAACACGAAACGGATCCCCGCTCCCATCGCGATCTCCGCGAACATTCGGCATCCCTCCTCGCCTGACTACGACGACGATAGCGATAAAAACCTCGATTCAGAATCGCATGCCGCATTGGGCTTAGGGGGCTATGGCAGCGACGATTTCGATGATGGTTCTGAATCTAATGATGGGGACGCACGCAAAAACGGTTTATGGTGGTACGTGGCGTTGGTCCTGTTGATCGTCTTTTCGATTGGGGCCTTCCTGCCTTGGTTCTAGCAACCGGTCGGATTCCACCCGTCTCGGGTCACGGGATGATCATGGCGGTGTCGGTCACATAAAATTGCTTTAGCAATTCGTAAACGTTGGGGTGAAACGTTGCCAGTTCCTTGGCTCGCTGAAAATAGAGCTCGCTTGCCACGGCAAAGAACTCGCTCTCTTGGGTCAGTCCATAGTCATTGATAAGTATCGTGTATCCTTGACCGACCATGTCTTGAGCCGCCTTGTACTCTGCTTTGAATGCGTTGAGCCAGGACTCTTGATCAATATTGTCTGGTAGGGGAGGGAGACCATCTGCAGAGGGGCCGTTGATCATGTCGAGCTGATGCGCGAACTCGTGAACGACGATGTGATGTCCCTCATTGTTGCCGTTGGTAGCGGCAAGGATATCGCGGTGGTTCAAAACCACGGGACCTCGATAGATCGTTTCGCCCGCTCGGTAATACTCGCCCGCCAATTCCGTGCCGATGGTCAAGCCCGAATGCCTCGCGTTGACGCGGGCTCGGTAGACTTTCGGATAAATCAGGATGGTCGCAGTTTTGTCAAAGTACCACTCCGGATAAGCCAGAACCATCAGTCCTGCCGACGCGGCAACCTGCCACTGCATTTCGGTCGTGACCTCCAGCCCTTCGCAGCCCTCGAACGCTTTCTCGGAAATGAAGACGCGTGTCCATCGGATCAATTGCTCTCGTTGAGGTTGGCTGAGATAAGCCGATTGCCAGAGAGAATGGCTGAGCCGTTGCAACTCCTCCTTCAAAATCGGCTTTTGAAGCAACTGTTTCCGCTTTCCAAATAACCAAGTGAGCATAAAAAACTGACCGAGGGGGATGGGTAGACCGAGTCACTCCACAAAGAGTAGTTCGTTCGAATTAAGCATAGCGCGACAGAACGCCTTGAGGCCATGCGATTGCATCAGTTCTCTTGCCTGCGTCTTCTCGAAATCGCTGGGCGCTCGCTGCAAAAGCTTTGCGAAAACAAGATCAATCTGCGCGAGGGGATCCGCAGACACTTGGGAAACCCGTTCAGAAAGCGAACTTGCCATGTCGTGAATAAAACGGTGGTTGAGCATCGTCAACGCTTGCATGGGGCTGGTCGTGTTGGCTCGTTTGGGGGCTGCAAATGAATTGTCGGGCAGATCGAAATCGTTCAAAATATCGACGACGCTCGCGCGTGCATTTTGATGATATACCGATCGGCGATATGTCTCCGGTCCATGCTTGTCGAGCGGAAAATACGTGCAAACGTTGTTCTGTGTGAATTTGTATAATCGGAAACCCGGTCCACCCATGTCGTTCTTGAGATTATCGGTCGTTTTCAAAATAGTGTCACGAATCTCTTCGGCCGTCAATCGCCTAGGCGGAAACCGCCAAAGCAGTCGAGCCGATTTATCGAGTTGTGTACCGCGTGCAAAATTCTCGTCATGAGCGCTGGAGGATTGCTGGTACGCTCGCGACAACATGATTTCACGGTGGAGATCTTTGATGCGCCATCCGCCTCGTATCAGTCGCAGTGCCAGATAGTCCAAAAGCTCGGGATGGGAAGGGCGACTTCCCTGGAAACCAAAATCGTTGGGAGAATCTACGATGCCTGTCCCGAAATGGGACTGCCAAATACGATTGGCTAGCACGCGCGCTGTCAGTGGGTTCGTGTCGTTGGTGATCCATTTTGCTAACGCAAGGCGCCTTTCCCCTTGGTCTGCATTTTCGTGCAAGGGTGCCGGGTCTAGGATGTGATCCAATACAGCCAATCCCGCGGGCGTCACAGGTTCAAGCGGTTTCGTTGGGTCCCCCCCTTTTTGAACAAACGTCTGCACCTTGGGCTGCTCATGCTTGCCAACCCATACTTCTCGCAACGGTGTCACTTTGCGGATGCGCGCCTCCACTTGGGCAAGAGATGCATCGATTTTTGCAAAGGTCGCTTGCTCCTCAGAAGTGATCGTTTTGGATCGCATCCGTTCGATTGCATGCGCTTCACTCCACGGTTCCCGTCCTGCGCTGCTGGCAACACTCTGCCATTTTTCACCGTCCATGGAAACGAGAATGTCGTAATCCGTAGGGGTTGTGCCTCGCGAATTGTCTTGTGCCTGTTGGTTCCCTTTATCGTTCGCAAAGGAAACCATCGAGACCCGCTCGGTTTTCGCAAAGTTTAGCCGCAGTTCAGCCGGCGAACCCACAAACCACTGCTCCCCCAAAACACCATCGATTACGAGTTGAGGTCCGTAGGCATCGAGAAAATCTTCTGCGACTGACGAACGCTCACCCAGGGCGATGGTTCCATTCGAGGCGAGAGCCACATTGCGAGGTTCTGGCTCCGCGCTCCAGACTTGAAACTCGGTAAGTCGCGAGCCGACGGCGGACTTGGGGTTGCCAGTGCTGGCGCGCATCACAAATTTCATGAACCGGGTATCGATCGCCGGAAACTTTTCTTCCGTATGGACGACGTCAATCTTGGGACGTGTTGGAGTTTCCAACACCAGTTTGATTCTTTCTTCAATGGATTTTTCTAGTTCTCTGCGCTGCTTGTTGAGCGAACTCTTTTCCTCGTTTAAAGGTTTGAGGGCATCGCCATGCGCCCGTTGCTGTTCCGCCGATGCGACGGTCCGCCGACCATGCGAGAGGCCTTCGAGCGCAGCCCGGATCCGATAGTAATCTTGTGTTGGGATGGGATCGAATTTGTGATTGTGGCAACGGGCGCAGTGGATTGTCAGTCCGAGAAACGCGCCGCTGATTGCGGTGATAGGGTCGTCCAGAGTAGCGGCGCGAATATTGGCGGCCGCAACCGGGTCGCTATTGCCTACGTCGTCGTAGGGCCCAGCGACTAAGAAAGCCACCCCCACCTCGACGTCCGGGTCCCCTTTTCCTACCACGTCTCCCGCCAAATGCTCCACCATCAGTTGATTGAACGGTTTGTCCGATTGAATGGATCGAATCACGTAGTCGCGGAAGGGCCATATATCGTCGTTGATAACGTTTCGCTCAAAACCAAAGCTCTCACCAAAACGTACCACGTCGAGCCAATGCCGCCCCCATTGCTCCCCATAGTGCGGACTGGCTAACAGCTTTTCTATCCAATGCGATACCGCTGCAGTGGGATGCTTGCGGTAGGCATCGCTAAACTCTGCGACCTCCTGGGAAGTTGGCGGAAGTCCGATCAAGTCATAGCTCATTCGACGGATCAGCGTCCGCGCGTCGGCGGGCGGTCCCATTCGCAGTCCTTGTTCAGACAGTTTCGCATCGATAAACGAATCGATAAACGAATCGTTTGAGGGATTTGCATTGGGCGCGATTCCCTCGCTGTTTCGCAAGCTGGAACCGACTTCTAAAGCCGGCTTCGTTTCTGTCGTTGGCTTCGTTTCTGATGGCTTGGACTCGGAGAGAGGTTGAAGCGACCACCAGGACTTGTCGGCGCGTTTCGCCTCCGAAGGACCATCCCGTGGATCCGGTGCGCCCATATTGACCCAGGACACCAAATCCGCGATCACCCCGTCGGGCAACTTAGGCTTGTCGGGTGGCATCTCGAGATCGACATGCTTGACGCTCGCAATCAATGGGCTTTGTTCCGGGTGCAAGGGTACGATGGCGGGAAGGCCGCTATCGCCACCGCGTTGCCAACCGGCTTTAGAATCTAGCAGTAGGTTCGCTCTGAGTTTCTCCGATTTTTGGCTATGGCAAGCGTAGCAATGCTCGATCAAAACGGGGCGTATCTTCTGTTCGAAGAATGCGATGCCGTCGTTGCTCTGACCTAAGGCACTGCGTTCGGAACAGAACACGGCGGCGAGGCAGAAGATCGCAACCGGAAATCGCAATACCGTGGCGATTCGAAGTGCGTAGGGATGACAGAAGCTCATAGCAATATTTCCTTGACAACTTGCCCATGAACATCGGTCAGTCTTCGATTGGCGCCGTTGTGGTAGTAGGTCAGCTTTTCATGGTCGAGGCCTAGCAGGTGAAGCACCGTTGCATAGAAGTCGTATACCGACACGATATTTTCGACGCTGCGTCGTCCCACTTCGTCGGTTGCGCCGTAGCTTATGCCGCCCCGGATGCCAGCCCCCATCATCCAACAGGTAAATGCATCCGGATTATGATCGCGGCCTACGGTTCCGTCTTGATGCATGGGCATCCGTCCAAACTCGGAGCACCATAGGACCAACGTATCTTCAAGGAGTCCACGGCGTTTGAGATCGGTGAGCAACGCTGCGGTCGGTTGGTCGAAAATGGGGAGGTGCCGGTCGTAGTCTGCTTTGAGTGTTTTGTGAGCATCCCAATTCAATAGTCCATCCACCGCGCTGGCTCGCGATGCGCAATACAAGCTGACGTACCGAACTCCTTGTTCGAGCAACCTTCGCGCGAGCAGACAATTCTTTGCGTAGGCTGCTTTGAGTTTGTTGGGATCATCTGTTCCGTACATACGATGGACTTGTTGGGTTTCCCGAGACAGATCGCTCACTTCGGGGGCGGCCACTTGCATTTTGGCTGACAATTCATAAGCGGCGATACGGGCTTGCAATTCTTCGTTGCCGGGATGCAGTTTGGCGTGTTCTGCATTGATGCGATTCAGGAACTCGCGGGTCGCGTGCTCCTCTTCCCTAGAGACACTTGAGGGACGAGACAAATTCCTCAGGGATTGTTGTGCAGAAAGGGTGACCGCCTGGTGTTGTGCCGGTAAGAAGCCGTTACCCCAATTGGCTTTGCCGTTCGGCGGCTCACCTCGCACATCCTGAATAGCGACGTAGGTTGGCAGATTGTCATTGAGACTGCCCAGGCCATAGCTGACCCACGAGCCCGCGCTAGGGAAACCGTCGCGGGAAAAACAGGAGTTCATGTTGACGCAACCAGGTCCATGCGTGTTCGTTTTTGAAACCATGCTGTGAATGAACGCGATGTCGTC
>JANODW010000838.1:0-1281 GCA_031412875.1 Pirellula sp.
TACGTTGATTATTTGGGGCGGTGAGTTTGGGCGAACCCCGGTTGCCGAAAACGGAAATGGCCGCGATCACAACCACCACGGATTCTCGATGTGGTTGGCTGGAGGCGGTGTGAAAGGAGGAATGACCTATGGAGCGACCGACGAGTTTGGTTTCGCTGCGGTCGAAAAGAAAGTTCATGTTCACGATTTGCATGCCACGGTCCTGCACCTGATGGGGCTGAATCATGAGAAGCTCACGTTTCGTTACAGTGGCCGCGACTTCCGACTGACAGATGTGCACGGACAGGTTGTTCATGAGCTGCTTGCTTGAAATTGCAGACCATCGACAAATCTCGAAAAAATGCGTCGAGTGCCAGTGGGTCGCAATGAACTAGACATGACGATGTACGTGGAGAGTCTAATCACCCACATGTTGCGAGGAACGGCTAAGGTAGCAGAATTGCTTCCGCATGTATGGAAGGCACATCACCCAGAGGCGATCCGCACCCATCGAGCCGAGGAGCATCAATGAAAAGCTAGCTTATCATCCCTGATTCGAAGCGGTATTAGGCGATTAAGATGTCAGTACCACGAGTACTGTCAACGATCATTGCGTGGGTTTGGCTGTCGCGCTGCAACACGATGTCACGCGAGGTCTGCGCGGATGCATGATAATGCAAGCCACGACTTGGCCCTGGCCTACTGGAGTGAAAAGCTAACGCCAATCCTACGCCAGCCTTCCATTCGGGCCCGCCTCGATGGAGGCAACAATTGGCAGCTACATTGGCTTGATTCCGTTGCTTGGCTCTCCACCGAGTTTATCTCGGTGGAAGCAACGTCGGTCGGGATGCGACGTTGCTTCCACCGGTATAAAACCGATGGAGAGCGAAACGGTGGAACCGTTCTTGTAGCCGTCAATTATCGCCCCGCTGGGATGAACCCAACGGTAACGCAACGCCGGCGCACCCACTTGTCTACAAATCATTTCCAGTGCGCACGTCCATCGCTTCGAGTACTGCCATCGAGCATTGTATGGGTTTTGGTTGTCGCGCTGCAACGCAAGGGCACTAGGACAAAAAGGTGGGCGCAAAGGTGACCCACCTGTGTTTAAAACCGTGAAACGGTTTAACAACAGAGCCCAGGGTCGCCGCGAAGGCGGCGCACCCTGGGCCCAACGCCACGCGATGCGCGGGACCCCAGCGGGGTCCAACAATTGGATGGGTTTCTCCTGCGGATAATGTCCTACGTGCCGAGCGAACCCAGGGTGCGCCGCTTGCGCGTCAACCCTGGGCAATGTTGTCG
>JANODW010000839.1:0-3668 GCA_031412875.1 Pirellula sp.
TGCCGGCGTCGCGTCTCCCGTCTTACGCTGGGCCGCCCCGGAAAAGTCACTCGACGCGCACGCGAGAGACTGTCAGCCGCTCACTCACTGCCCTTTGCGATGGTTTATGAGCGGGTCAAGAGAGCCACGCAGGTTGCTTGACATAGCTCTCCACGCCCGATCTCCCCGACCCCTTCGCCTGTTTTTCCTTTGAGGGAAATTTGGTCCGGTCGGACTGCAAGGATTTCGGAGATGCGCTTTTTCATCGTTTCTTTGTAAGGCGACAACTTGGGGCGTTCCAACTGGACAACGCAATCCAAATTTACGATACACCAGCCCGCATCGCGAACCGCTTGCATGGCAATCTCGAGCATGTTGGCGGAATCGCGTCCGCGATTTTCGTCGGACGTATTCGGGAACCATTGTCCAATATCCGGCAATCCTGCTGCGCTGAGAACGGCATCGGTGATGGCGTGCAGCAATACGTCTGCGTCCGAGTGTCCGACGAAATGCAAGTCCACGTCGATTTTCATTCCGCCCAAAATCATTGGACCGCCGTTCGCTATTCGATGCGAATCCATTCCCAATCCAATACGCAGGCTATGGAGCCCATCGGGTTTCTGGTCAGTCACTATGCGGAGCCAACGGGATTGAAGTATTCGGGCTCCGATCCTTGTTTCCACTTAATATTGCAGCCGATACTCGGTCGCTGTTCTTGCGGAACCGGTTGGCCTGCGAGGATGCAGTCCAATGCGCTGCGAAGGTCTTTGCCTGTTAAGGGTTTGTCTGTCTTCGGGCGGGAGTCGTCCAGTTGCCCGCGATAGATGAGTCGATGGGCGGCGTCAAAAACGAAGATGTCAGGCGTGCACGCGGCGTGGTATGCGATCGCAACCGATTGATCCTCGTCGAAGAGATAGGGGAACGGGTAGCCTTGGTTGTTCGCTTCGATTCGCATCCTATCGGGGGCATCTTCCGGATGCGCGACGATATCGTTGGAACTGATTCCGACGAAACCGACCCCTTTAGGAAGGTAGTCGTTGGCAACTTTCGTCAATTCCGGTGCAACATGCTTTACGTAGGGGCAGTGGTTGCACATGAAGATAACGACCAAGGCTTTTTTGCCTGCGAACTCCGACAACGATACCGTTTTGCCATCGATGTTGGGGAGCGAAAAGTGAGGGGCTTGCGTCCCGAGAGGGAGCATGGTGCTTGCTGTTCGTACCATGGTAGTCCATTCGGTTAGAGGGAAGGAGACGGAATCAAATGCAGTTTAGGGCTCAGTTGCGTGGTCTTCCTTTGCCGGGATAGACCGCCAGTTCGGTAACGATCTTGTCCATGTAGATGTCGTGGCTTTCGGCCGGGATTTTTTCGAACAATTGGCATTCAAACGAGAGCGCGATCAGTGGTGCGTCGAGCCGTGCGTGCTGGAGGAGTTTGTCGTAGTAGCCTTTGCCATGCCCGGTCCTCCCGCCGTTTCGATCGAAGGCGACGCCTGGCACCATCACCAGGTCGAGATCGGCGGGTTGAAGGTGTTTTTCTTTGACGGAGCGCAGTTCGTTTTTGGGTTCTAGAATTCGGTACATTCCGAGTTCCAGTTCCTCAAGGCTCTCGAGCCAGAACAGTTCGAGTTCACCATCGAGGCAGTAGGGGACAACGATTCGTTTTCCGGTGGCGAGGGCGGTCGGCAAGGCTTGGCGTGTCCGGACTTCATCTCGAACGTCCACATAGAACATGACGGTTTTCGCGGAGTGGTATTCCGGTAGGGTCATGAATCGTTCGACGATATGGGCGGACACCAAGTCTTTATTGGGCTGGGCCCTTCGATTTTCGTGAGCCTGTTTGCGAATTGCATTTTTCAATTCGTAGAGTTCAGAAACAGGAGCGTCGTCCATCGAGGGAATCCTTTGGAGATAATTAGGAGGAGTTCGTACGTTTTCGCATACTCAAATTGGATGGGTGGATAAGAAAGCATGGTAGCAAGGCCTTCCCATCCTTCCAATCCGCAAGCGATGGCTGGACTGGAAATTCGAGAAAAGGGTGGGGTCCTAGGGGTAAGTGCGGGGTTTTTCGGCCGTGGAAGGGGGCAGCGCTGGCAAGTGGGCGTTAAAGTTTGGTTTAAAGCAGTTCAAAACTTGTGCATCTGGCGAGCACAAATTACGCTAAAGGGCCTGGGTCAAACCGTTAATATTCCGAAAATAAGTCTTGATAGGCCGTCATGTACGCGTTGCTTCCCTATGTTTGGATTCTGTTTATGCTCGGATTGATCGGGGCAACGATCGCCGCAGCAATGATGGGACGCCCCAAGAAAGCACCCAAGAAAAAAGTAGAACCTGAAGCTGATCTTCAGGCGGATTCTGCTTTGGAATCGGAACCTTCTCTCGATTTTGGCGACGAACTTGCTCAAATGGATGTGAAATAGGGGATCCTACGTAGGTTCCTAGATGGGTCGAGCGGCAAACCAGCCATGGGACATTCCTGGAGTTTGCGTTAACGCAGGCCAGTTCGTTTGCTTTCACGCAAAGTTCGCATAGCTCATGGATTTCGATTGGCAGACGGATGGGTGGATCATCGTCGTTGGTTCGTTGTGCGCCTTGGCGGCAGCGTTGCTCGGCAATTTTCTGGTGCTTCGCCGACTGAGTTTGATGGGGGATGCGATTAGCCATTCTGTGTTGCCTGGAATCGCAGCGGCATTTCTTTTCACCGGATCTCGCGGATCGGTCGTGGTTTTGATCGGCGCAGCGTGCATGGGTTTGTTGACGGTTTGGTTAACCGAGTTGATCCGGCGGTATGGCAAAGTTGAGGAGAGCGCTGCCATCGGCGTTGTGTTTACGACTTTCTTTGCGATAGGGCTGATCATGATTGTGCGGGCCGGGGACACGATCGACTTGGACCCATCGTGTGTGTTGTATGGCAGTTTGGAAATGATTACGCTCGATGGACGAAAAGTGGACACGCCCTTGGGAGCGATCCCACAGGTGGTCCTCACGTTGGTGGCCGTTTGTTTGCTAAATGCATTTTTCGTGGTTGTCTTTTTTAGGCATTGGCAAGTTTCGACGTTTGATCCGTTGTTGTCTCAAGCGCAGGGGATATCACCGGCGTTGTTTCACTACATTTTGGCTTCGCTGGTAGCCGTCACCTGCATTGCCAGTTTTGAAGCGGTGGGAAATATCTTGGTGGTTGCCATGTTGGTGGTTCCAGCGTCGACTGCGTTTCTGTTGAGCAAGCGTTTGAGCACGATGGTGTTGCTCAGTTGCGGACTAGGTGTGGCGTCCGCAATTTCGGGCCATCTGCTTGCCAGGTACTTGCCCGTTGCGTTTGGTTTCAAATCGGTGAACTCCGCTGCGATGATGGCGGTTGCGAGCGGTGTGTTTTTATTCTTGGCGGTCATTGCCAGTCCCAAGGCAGGGGTGTTGGTCCGTTTGATCGAACATCGCTCGGTCGCCAGGAAGATCATCGGGGAGGATGTGTTGGCACTGCTCTATCGACACACAGAAAGAACAGCGAGGGGAGAAGGGACGGCAGGCGAGCAAAGCAATGCAGCCGCGCCTGTGGCTTTGCCATTCGAGAGCCTGTCCAAACAATTAAAGATCCCTTTGCGACGCCTTCGTTCCATCGCATCCGATCTGGTCCGGGAGGGGTTGGTAACGGCTCTCTCAACAAGTGTTGCGTTAACCGACCGCGGGCATCGC
>JANODW010000840.1:0-1135 GCA_031412875.1 Pirellula sp.
CAGGGAACGAGAGCTGGATACGGGGGTCGATAGCAGCCAAGATCATCGATTGAGTCCCACCACCGCTTGCCCCTGTGATTGCGGTCCGATTCGCATCGACTTCCGGGAGACTCAAAAGGAAATCGAGCGAACGAACGGCGTTGAGGGTTTGCAAACCCAAAATGCTTTGCAAGTTTGATTCGGCCTGCGTGCTAAAGAGTCCCCAGTCTTTGGTCGTGTTCATCTCTGGTCGTTGTTTTGCAAAGGTATGAACGACGGCTCTGGGCAATTGCACGGAGTCCGAATCGCTGAGCATATCCCATTGCCAAACCACGCAGCCCATGCGTGCCAATTGGACGCACATCGATTGGAACCGACTATGCCCTCCATTTTCGAATCGCTCTTCACCCGTGGCGATTTCGCGACGCAGATTGGCGTCTGTCTCCGAAGACAGCCGCGCATCTTGCCAGTGCCCGTGCGCAAAGAGAACGCCTGGAACTTTCCCAGCGATGTTCTTTGGGCGATAGAGATTACCGGTAACATAGAAACCTGGAACGCTCTCGAAGTACACCTTTTCTATCGTGTACTCCGGTAGCTCTATTTTGCCGTGAAGGACCGCATTGAGAGGGGTTTTGGTTGGCATCGGCCAGAGTCCTAGCGAGACCAGAACTTGGCGCCGAACATATTCCGATCGCGTGGCCCACTCCTCTTTGTTTTTGGGGGGATGGAATGGAAAGAATCCGTTCAGATCTTTGGGGGGCGACAAACGTTGGTCGTCAGGGATCGTTGCCAGGAGGGTGGGCTGTGGGTCGGTTGCCCAAGCGGTTGAGAATGAAAAAAGAAAAGTCAATACGAGGATGCGTTGAAGATTCATGGCGGTTCTAAAAGGGGATGTGGGAGGGAACGTGGCAGGAGGTTGGTCAATCGAGTCGAATCAAGCATGAAACCTGCCCGTATTGTAACCCAGCCGCCGATCCTCGGTGGCAAGCCTGCCTGGAAGAGTACCCATTTTCCAAACGAGTACCGCCCGAGCATCGAGAATCGTTGGTTTGCATTTTTGAAGCCACCGGGTCCTGATCGCGAGCGGCATTTAATAGGCTACAATTTCAGAGCCAACAGCTTGTTAGGCGAGTGGCAGGCTGAAACATACTAGCCG